>JANQSQ010000379.1 GCA_028283985.1 Rhodothermales bacterium
CTTGATTGAGGACATCGATGTTGATGGTGGGCTTGACCTGTGCAGGTTTCATTTTTTCCAATCGATCTTCCTGTAAAGCGCTCGCCGGCGTCAGTTAGCTGTGTAAACTCACCAGGTTATTCAGCGGGTCGAGGGGCGGTGCATTCAGATTCCAATGCGCAGAGTCGTCGTACTTCTTGTCCGGGCCCGTTTCTGCGCCGATCACCTGGCAATACGCATAGATTCGCGCCTTGAGATTGGGAGTCTCATACGTTGTGCTGAGATCGCGCAAGCAGTCTTCGTACTTGTCAAAGCAATCGTATATATCCCGATGCCCGGACACGGCCATCCGTTCCAGTAACGTCTCAAGGCAGCCGGATTGCTTATCGTCCGGTAGAAAGAACTCGCGTTCGACCGGCAGATCGAGGCGATTTTTTTCCTTTTTCAATTCCCTACGTCGATTCTTCAGATCGGAATTCGCATCCAGAATGATAGCTATGCGGTTGTCTGCATCGTGGCGTTGTTTTATCACGGCAGCGACATTGCTCAGTCGCGATACGCCTCCCCCGATGTGTTCCACAGCGACATCATCAATGTCCAGGAACTGCAACAGGCAACGGATGAAGGCTTTGTCGGACCTGCCTTCAACGAATACTACCCAAGGATTTGCCATCACCTGATCTCGATGCCGTGCCGTATGCAGTGGTCGAATTGCTCGTATTCGTACCGATAGGGGCGCACGAGCCCGTCTTTATCCCTTTGTAGCGTGTAGCAGTTCGTCGTTGTCCGATACTCAGAGAATTCTTCTTCGCGCAGCGCCTTCAGAAGACTCTCCAATACGCTGATACTGTGCGTTGTCGCGAACACTTGTACGCCTTGATCGCGCGACAGGGCGAGCAAGGCTTTCAATAACGATAGGACGGCTGCGTGGTGCAGACCGTTTTCCAATTCGTCGATCAACAAGATATGTTCTCCCCCCAGAATGCAAGGGGAGAGAATCGATGCAGCTCGGGTCATGCCGCTGCCGAACATGTTCAGCGGGATCATTTTGTCCAGACCTACATCGGCATATGCGAAACTTCCGCTTACGGCTATATCCGTAATTCGCGGATTGATTTTTTGCAGGAAATTGACGAGCGTCTCTACCTTTTTCTGAATGATCACATTGCCGATCACGTCACTGGCGTAACCCGGCGCCGCTGTCACATATCTGCACGAAACCGTTGGTTTTTTCACCGGGTTCAGTGGTTCGGCGAGTTGAATATTACCGCCGTTCGCTACTCGGATCGCATTGGAAAACGACCACGGTTCCTTCCGTCGAGGCTTCACGGTTGCATTGTATCGCAGGACCCGGGGGCGAGAAACTACAGACGAGGACTGATCGGCTGCCCGCTCGGCGCTCCTTGTTCCTCGTACACTGCCGTTTCCGCTGTCCACTATGCGTTGATCCCCAATGTCCATGTCCATTTTTTCATGCGACGTCGTGATCTTCAATTCTTGACATTCTACAGAACCATTGGAATACGTCGCCAACCTGATCGGCGTATCGACATCAAGATTGTGAAAGAGGAAAGCCAGATCATCGAAGTCGTTTACGAACAGATGTCTCCAATTCTGGACGGTAATGGGTAAATTCAGATTGGCGAAGCCTGCCAATAGAAAAATCGCTTCCAGAACCGATGTCTTGCCTACGTCGTTCGCGCCCAGCAGAACATTGAATGCTCCCAAGCCATCCAGTTCGAGATGCGACAGTCCGCGGAAGCCGTTTATCTCGATCTTGTTCACCTGTTGATCATCTGCCATGGGTTACCTTCTGATTGCCGCCGCGGAAGGAGTAGACGACTGCGAACCATGAGTCATTGCGCCAGACGTGATGCTGTCCGATTAATTGCACTGCATGCGCTCGTTGCCGCCCTGAGACAAATTATACGGACAGGGCATGCAGGGCGCAACCGCTGGCGATCGCCTATGGATATCGCCGTGCGTTAAAAAATTCCGGATTCCCGTAAACCCTATTCCACCCCGAACGGCACAGACAATTCCGCCATGCCCCACTGTAATTTGAGTACGCCGCCTTCCTCCGTTTCCTCGACAAGGATGGTGAAGACTTCAACCGATTCGTCGAGCGTGGTCCTTGTCAGGTTGACGCGGCCCAGGTCCTGGTTCTCATTGTAGGTTGTGCCGCTCTGGCCCGTCTGCGTGTTGATGAGCAGCAGGCCGCCTTCTTCGGAGGGGATGGAGTAGAGGGTATATTCGCCCGCAGGCACTTCGAGGCCGCGGACGACGAGATTCCGGTCCGTGGCAAAGTGCGTGGCCCGGTTGGCGCCGGTCCGCCAGACTTCGCCGTAGGGTACCAGCGCGCCGAAGAGTTCGCGGCCCCGCTTCGAGGGCGTGCCGTAGTCCACCTGGATGGTTGCGCCATGCACCGTGGTGTTGACCTCGCCCCGGCCCGACAGGGCCCCGAACGAACGGCCTTCCCGGTCCCGCGCGGCAAAGGACTCCGCCAGTCCTTCGATATCTACCGCCGGCACGCGTTCGACGATCAGTTTGCGCGTGGTGGCTCCGGCGTCGAGGTGGAGCAGCCGTCCCGCATCGTCTACCTGGACGTCCATCGTACCCCGGAAGGGATGCTGCGCAGTCATGGCGTTGTCGGAAATGCGCCGGACAATGAACGACATGGAGCCCCGACCGGTAAAGAGGTCCTGCGAGACGCTGTCGGCGCCGGAAACATAGGCGCGCGTCAGCATCAGTTCGAAGGGCCAGTGGATCATGTCCAGAAAGGGCAGCATGCCGCCATGCGCGGCGATGGCGCGGGTCTGCGTTTCGTCTCCC
>JANQSQ010000395.1 GCA_028283985.1 Rhodothermales bacterium
CTGACAGAAAAAAAGGCCCCGCAGAGCGCCGCTGCATAGTGGTAACAGGCCCGTAATTCCGCCTCCCCGAACGATGGCCGAACTGAAAACCAGAAAGAACGACCGGAGCGTCGACGGCTTTATCGCATCCCTCGACGATGAGCGGAAGCGGCGCGAGAGCCATGCGCTTATTGCCCTGATGCGGGACATCACCGGTTGCGAACCCGCCATGTGGGGCGAAAATATCGTCGGTTTCGGCCATTATCTGTTCAAATACGCCAGCGGGCGGGAGATCGACTGGATGCTGACCGGATTCTCGCCGCGCAAGCGGGCCTTCTCCATCTACGTCATGACGGGATTTGACGGGCAGGACGAGATCATGGGCGCATTGGGCAAGCACAAGACGGGCAAATCGTGCCTGTACGTAAACAAACTCGAGGATATCGACATGGAGGCGTTGCGAAAATTACTGGAAGCTTCGGTGGCGCATCTGGTCGAGAAATATGGGCCTGCCCAGCCTGCGGATGCGTCCGGTCCTGTCCGGATTGACTGACGCCGTGCCTGACGGAACAGAGCATCGTTGCATAGTGTTGACAGGCCCTGACCCTTCGCCATACGCATTCCGCACAGGGCCGCGGAAGTCCTGTTTTAACGGCTTTTGCCGTGCAATGCACCGGTTCTCATTCCCTTCGCCATGCCTGATACAAGCGATTTTCGCAATGGTCTCACCCTCGTCCGGAACGGAGACCTGTGGACGATTCTGGAGTTCCAGCACGTAAAGCCCGGCAAGGGAGGCGCCTTCGTGCGCTCCAAACTGAGACAGGTTCGCTCCGGCAAAATCGTGGATCACACGTTTCGCGCCGGCGAGAAAGTGCAAACCGCCCGCATCGAGCGCCGCCCGCACCAGTTTCTGTATCAGGACGATCTGGGGCTTCATATGATGAATACGCAGACCTACGAACAGTTTTCGTTGCCGGCGGATCGCGTGGAGGGACGGGATTTCCTTATAGAGGGCGCCACCGTGGATATTCTGTTTCATGCCGAGGCCGAAGAGCCGCTCAACGTCGAGTTGCCTGGAAAGGTCGATCTTGCCGTAGTCGATACGGATCCGGGCGTGCGCGGCGACACGGCTACCGGCGGCGCCAAACCGGCCATCATGGAGAGCGGCGCCGTCGTGCTGGTTCCTCTTTTCATCGACGAGGGGGATGTCATTACCGTCAACACGCAGACCGGCGAATACGTAACGCGCGCGGCCACGGCGGAAAAGGCCTGACCCACTGTTTCCGAACCCCGATTTTTCCGAGTACTGTCCACTGAATCCGATCCTTGCTACCAGGTGCATATGGATCTTCCCCTGATCAGAAAGCTGCTTAAAATCGTCCGGGACAGCGGCGTCGCCGAAGTCGAGATTACGGAAGACGATTTCAAGGTGGTTGTCCGTACGCAGCCCCCTGCCGCACCGGCGTCTCCCGCGCCGCCGCCGGTCTATTCTGCGTATGCAGCGCCTCCTCCGGCCGCCTATGCGCCGCCTCCGGCCCCTGCCCCTGCGCCTTCTGCTCCCCCGGCGCAGCCCGCGCCGGGCGCTCCGCCGCCCGAACCGCCTCCGTCGCAGGAAGCGGCGGCTGAGGACCAGCTGGCCGCCGGCCGGAACGGCACGGTCGTCAAGGCGCCCATCGTGGGCACCTTTTACCGGGCTCCGGCGCCCGGCGAATCGCCGTTCGTGGAGGTGGGGGATATCGTGCGCGCAGGGGATACGCTGTGTATTATCGAGGCGATGAAACTCATGAACGAGATCGAGAGCGAGGTGGACGGCAAGGTGGCGGAGATTCTGGTCGATGACGCGTTGCCGGTCGAGTACGATCACCCTCTCTTTTTGATAGAAACCTGACAACTGCCGGGCAGGTCGATTCCGTTGCCGTCGTGATCAAGAAGGTGCTCATCGCCAACCGCGGAGAAATCGCGCTCCGCATCATTCGAACCTGCCAGGAAATGGGGCTTCGGACGGTGGCCGTGTATTCTACGGCGGACCGGGACGCTCTGCATGTTCGATTCGCGGACGAAGCGGTATGCATCGGTCCGCCTTCTTCCCGGGAAAGCTACCTGCGCCCCGACCGGATCATTGCCGCCGTGGAAGTGACGGGGGCGGACGCCGTACACCCCGGCTACGGGTTTCTTGCGGAGAATGCCGATTTCAGCGCGATCTGCGAAGATCACGGGGTGATTTTCATCGGGCCGAAAGCAGGGACCATTGCCCTGATGGGGAACAAGAGTTCGGCCAAGGAAACCATGCGGGACGCGGGCGTGCCGGTAGTGCCGGGTTCCGACGGAGCCGTGCCCGATGTACGGGCCGGTAAGAAGATCGCCGACGACATCGGGTATCCGGTCATGGTCAAGGCGTCTGCCGGCGGCGGCGGACGCGGCATGCGGATTGTTCGCGAAGCCGGCGACTTCACCCGCCAGTTTTCGGCGGCCAGCGCCGAAGCCGAGGCCGCCTTCGGCAGCGGAGAACTGTATATCGAAAAAT
>JANQSQ010000397.1 GCA_028283985.1 Rhodothermales bacterium
GCACACCACACAATACCAGCTGGAACGACTGCTCATGAGCCAGAAAGAAGGAAGGAAATATCAAACGAACACGACGGTCTTGTTTTCATGTACGATCAAACGGTCTTCAAGATGCCAGCGGACGGCGCGCGCAAGCACGCTCCGCTCGACGTCCCGGCCAAGGCGCCTCAGGTCTTCCGGGCCTTGCCGGTGGTTTACGCGCACCACGTCCTGGTCGATAATGGCCCCCCTGTCCAGTTCCTCGGTGACGTAGTGCGCCGTCGCCCCGATGAGTTTGACGCCGCGGTCGGAGGCCTGCCGGTACGGATCCGCGCCGGCGAAGGCGGGCAGAAAAGAATGGTGAATGTTGATGATCCGATTGGTATACCGCTCGACGAACGATCCGGACAATATCTGCATGTAACGGGCAAGCACGACGACATCGACGCCGTCGCCCATGATCTCCAGCATGTGCGCTTCCCCGATGTGTTTTTTGTCCTTCGCCATCGGCACATGGTAATAGGGAATGCCGAAACGGGCCACCTCGTGCTCCAGGTCGGGATGATTGCTGATCACCATCGCCAACTCGGCATACAAATCCCCTCTGTGCAGCCGCCAGAGCAAGTCCATCAGAACATGTTCATGCTTCGACACGAAGATAGCCATTCTCGGCGCATCGGTGGCGTAGCTCAATCGCCACTGCATGTCGAACTTTCCAGCAACCTCCTCTGCGAACGTTTCCTCCAGCAACGTGCGCGACACATCGAGGTGCGGCGTCTGAAATTCGATCCGCATGAACAGTACGCCGCCCTCCCTTTCGGTGGCGTGCTGGTCAAGCGCCGTACAATTCGCCCCGTGACTGTGGAGAAAGCCGGTAACGGCCGCTATGATGCCGGGACGATCCGGACAACTGATAAGAAGTCGGGCCGTGGTTTCGCGGAATAGCGTCATGCCTGAGAAATATGGATGCTATGTGTCGCGCCCGCACATAAAGAACGCCATAAATAAACGCGAACGGGACAAGAAAAGGAAAATCGACGGAAAAGGCGAAATAGTTTTACGGCGCCTTAACCCAGCCACGCTGCAAGCCGGCGGCCATATTCCTTGAGATCGTCAAGCAACGCAATCCTGTCGGGCGCATCGGCATACTCCCCGCGCAGCGCATCGATGCATGCATAGTACTTGTCCAACTCGGTGCGGCCGTCTTCGCCGGGCGTCAGATGGCGGTCCCGGCAATGCGCGCGCCAGCAATCCTGTTCCGTTTCCTCGAGATCGTCAAAGAAATTCCGGGCGCGGTACCGGAATACGAGTTCTTCGATACGTGGATCCTCAAATTGGACGCCGCCGGCAGCGGCAAGGGTACGGTCTTCGTCCAGCAAATGCCTCAGGGCGTACCGGTCCTGATCCGGCGTGAATCCCGCGTACAGGGCTTCGTCTACATCCGGCGCCGCCCGGGGACGATCCGGGGCTTCTTCCGGAGGCCGCACATACGCCGCCCGCACCCGTTGCCCCAGCAACGCATCGTTCCGGAGCAAACGCTCATGTTGCTTCAGGGTGGCCGCATCCAGACCCAGCCGGTCCATGACCTCGTCCGTAAGGACGCTGAACGGGGCCACGAACGGGCACCGGTTCGTCCTCACGACAAAGATCGGCGAACGGCTGCCGGGGGTGAATATCCGCTCGTGCAGCGCATCGACGGAAAGCCCGATGAATTCGGACGGATCCTGTGACATATCGAACA
>JANQSQ010000426.1 GCA_028283985.1 Rhodothermales bacterium
GAAGCCATGTGGCCAGGCGAAAATGCCCGCGCCGATGCTATGGACGGTGTTGCCCTCCATATCCAGCTTGTGGATCGGGTGCAGATCGAAACCCGCGCATTGATTCGCCCCGCATCGTTCCAGGATCCAGATGTGTTCTCCGTCCGGATCGGGATGCACACCGGTGACGACCCCCATGGTGCGGCCGCCCGGCAACTCGCCCCAGTGGTAGATGACCTGGTAGGGATTGTCGGCGGCCTGCGCGGAATGAAACAGGATCGGCATAAACAGCGATACCGCGGCCGCGCCGGCAATGAAGGAGTTTCGGATCGAGAGGGTTCTGGAATGCATCATGGGAATAGCCTCACGGGGATATTCGGGAGTTCCTGGATGATCGGAAAACAGTATACCGATTAAAGCCATTCGTGCGAATCACTGATACTGGATCGGATGGGTGCTGACTCGAACCCGGCTTTCCATGTAAGTGATGCCTTCGGCGCCGACCGCGCTGAACCAGTGAGGAGTGCCGGGTTGCAGCACCAATACGTCGCCGGCGCTGACCTCTCGCGCGAGGCCGCCGCTGATGCCATGCCCGGTGCGAATCAGGTCGTCGCTGGTTTGCGGCTCGAGCGGCTCGTTCAGGATACCCCCGGTGACGAGTGTGCCACTGCCTTCGAGTATCCGGTAAATCTCCATGCTATGGGGATGGATGATGGCGTAATTGTTGACGGCGCCCGTTCGCCGGCGAATGGTGATGCCGGGAGAAATCGTGATCGACCAGCCCGTCGCCGAGGCGGCTGCCGCAACGGCCTCTTCGAGTTCCGCTTCCAGTTCGGCGCTCGACTTGTAAAGTGCGGGAGGGGCTCCCGAATCCTGCGCCAGGGTGGCGGAACAGATAAGTCCAACGATCAACAATGCCGTTTTTTCCATGCTTCCACATCTCCGGGTTTGATAGGATTCTGTACATGGGCTGGATATTTTCAACAATCAAGGCGGTCTTTCTCTGGTTCGCCATCCTCTTTGGCGGGGCAGCACTCTTTATCTATCTGATTATCGCATTGTTTGGTTCCCCGGATGGCGTGGTCAAGGTGCTATACATCGATGGCCAACGCATATGCGAAGGGGGCTACGATTTTCGTAGTCCCAGATGCAAATATGTTTTTGCGGAGGAGCGAGAGCGCCGGAAGTACGAGATCAAGTGGGGGCTTGTCGATACGGAAACCGGCCTGCTTGTCGGATATGACGGCTGGTATATAGAACGTTCAGAAATAGAGAACGATCTGGAAAACAACACGATCCCAGCCGATACGCCGTATTTTGATTCAGATGATACGTGGACAAGGATTGCCTTGTACGAGTACGAAAATTGGGAGGACGTGGATTGGGAGAAGGTTCATTGTCGAGCCGCTGAGTATAGCGAAGCCTATCCCACTCAACATTGTATCGATCTGAACAGGGGGCGTATTCTTTCTCAAATGCAAAT
>JANQSQ010000433.1 GCA_028283985.1 Rhodothermales bacterium
GCAGGACTGAAGCCGGCTCCGCCTGCATCCAGGGAGGCGCTCATTCGTCGCCTGTCCTATGTCCTGACCGGGCTGCCCCCATCGCCGGAGGAGGTACGGGCTTTTGTTGCCGACGAGTCTCCCGACGCCTATGAAAGGCTGGTTGACCGCTTGCTGGCTTCTCCCCGTTTTGGAGAACGCTGGGCGCGGCACTGGATGGATCTCGTTCGCTATGCGGATGCCAGAGGCCACGAGTTCGACTACACGATTCAGGGGAGCTGGCGTTATCGGGACTACCTTATTCGCGCCTTCAACGCCGATGTGCCGTATGACCGGTTTGTAGCGGAGCACCTGGCAGGGGACATGCTGGAGACGCCCCGCAGGCATCCCGAGCGGGGATTTGACGAGTCGGTGCTGGGAACGGCTTTTTATGCGCTGAGCGAGGGCACGCACAGCCCGGTAGATGTGCGTCAGGATGAGGCCGATCGCATCGACAACGTCATTGACGTCACGAGCAAAACGTTTCAAGGGTTGACCGTGGCCTGCGCCCGCTGTCACGATCACAAGTTCGATCCTATCCCAACGACCGATTATTATTCGCTCTACGGCATTTTCGAGAGCACGCGTTTTGCCCCGACGTCGTTGCTTCCTGCCGGTTTTACGGCGCGACTGGACTCGATCAAGGCCCTCAAAAGCGAAATGCGCCAGCGTCTTGCCGACGGGTGGCTGGGAGAGTTGGCGGAGACGCCGGTGCGGCAGGCTGCGCTACGTTTCCCCCCGGAGGAGGACCGTGCAGACGAGTCGCCCGGACCGGTTTCACAGGGGGATGAATCCTCTTCTTTCCGTGTTCTTGGAGATTTCCGCCATGGCCGTTTCGACGGGTGGTATGCACACGAGCCGGCTTTCGGAAGTGGCCCGGTGATGGGCGAGCCGGTCCTGGATCGAAGGGAGATGACGCTGGACAGTCTGGCTTTCGGCGTGGCGTCGAGTCAGCGATGGGCGAGGGGGATCCCGGGTGCGCTGCGGTCGCCCACGTTTGTCATCGAGCACGACACCATTGCCGTCATGGCGGCGGGTCACCGATCGACCCTCCGCATCGTTATCGACAATTTCCAGCTCATCCAGAATCCCATTTACGGTGGACTCGAGCAGGTAGTGCAGGATTCGGATCTGAGACTGCACCATTTCGACGTGAGTATGTGGCGCGGCCGGAAAGCCTATGTGGAGTTGTTAGCGGGTATCTACGAAAAGGGCCGGCACATCAGCGAGAATCATCATCTTGTCGGGGGCGATTCTGCGTATATCGAAGTCGCCTACGCCGTGGCGTACACCGGGGAATGGCCAGATATGGCCTTGCATTATTCCTCATCGAGCGGAGTGCCTCCTGACGCTGTCCAACAGGCCGTCCGCGCATGGGCTTCCGGGCAAGCCGAAGCCGCTCAGGTCGCTTTTATCAACGCTTCCCTGCGACAGGGTCTCCTTGACGCCTCCCTGGATCCCGTAGCCCCCCTTATCGCGCAAATCGAGGAGATAAAGACCCGTTTTGACGAGCCGGCCCGCTTTGCGGGGGTGACCGATGGCGATGCCGTCAACAGCCCCGTATTTGAACGGGGAAGTTACCAGATGCTTGCAGAGGATCCCGTCCCGCACCGCTTCCTGACTGCACTGGATCCCGAGGGGGCTCCGTTCACTGCGACGGCGAGCGGGCGGCTGGAACTGGCCCAGGCCATCGCCAATGCTGAAAATCCCTTGACCGCCCGCGTGATGGCGAATCGTATCTGGCATCACGTTTTCGGACGCGGTCTTGTCGAGACGGTGGACAACTTCGGCGCGCAGGGCATGTTGCCGACACATCCGGCCTTGCTGGACTACCTGGCGCTTCGCTTTGTCGAGCAGGGGTGGTCCGTCAAGTCCATGATTCGTGAAATGGTTCGCTCCCATACGTTTCGTCAATCGACGCAGGCGGATGTACAGGCCGCCGAGGTCGACCCGGAAAACCTGCTCTGGCATCATTATCCCGTACGCCGGCTCGAAGCGGAAGCCATCCGCGATGCAATCCTGACGGTCTCAGGCCGCCTCGATACGACAATGTACGGCGAGCCGGTACCCATTCATTTGACGGCGTTTATGGAAGGGCGCGGTCGTCCGGAGGCATCGGGTCCACTCGACGGCGCAGGGCGTCGCAGCATCTATATCGCCATCCGGCGAAACTTTCTCTCGCCCATGATGCTCGCCTTCGATATGCCCATACCTTTTTCCACGTTCGGCAAGCGCAACACCACCAACGTGCCGGCCCAGTCGCTGACGATGCTCAACGATTCCCTGGTGGTTCAGCAGGCCGCCGTTTGGGCCGGCAACCTCGTGGCTCTGCAAGGTCTTGACGTTGATGAGAAGATAGACCATATTTACCTGACGGCTTTGTCCCGGCTTCCCACTGAAGAGGAGCGAGACAATGCGATCGCATTTATCCGTCAACAGGCCAATGGTTATGGACTCTCGGAGCAAGAGGCTTTCGACGATTTGAGATCCTGGGCTGCCTATTGCCACGTAGTACTGAACCTTAAAGAATTCATCTATCTGGTCTCATGAGCAAGTCACATAATATTACTTGCCCAATGACCCGGCGCGAGATGTTGACCCTGTGCCGCAACGGCTTCGGGTCGGTCGCCCTGATGGGTCTGATGGGTGTCCCCGCATTCGGTCGGGCGCTTACCAACGAGCGGCAGGTGCCCGACGCCAATCCGCTCGCGCCGCAGGCGCCGCATCATGTCCCCAGGGTGCGGAGCGTGATCTTTCTTTACATGGATGGCGGGGTTTCCCAGGTCGACAGCTTCGATCCCAAACCGCGTCTGGCTCGCGAGCATGGCCAGAATCCCTACGACAAGTTCAAGGTGGACGCCACGCAGTTTAACGATATAGGCACCATCCTTAAAAGCCCCTGGGAATTCAAACGCTATGGCGAGAGCGGCCTTCCTGTTAGCGAGCTTTTTCCTCACATCGGAAGTTGCGCCGACGATCTGGCAGTGATCCGGTCCATGGTGGCCCAGTTTCCGGAGCACACGAATGCCAATTTCTTCCTGCACACCGGTATCGGACTTCAAGGCCGTCCGTCGATGGGTTCCTGGGTTACCTATGGACTCGGCAGTGAAAACCAGGACCTGCCCGGCTATGTGGTGCTGGACGGGGGGCTAATTCCGCCAGGCGGGCTCGACAATTTCAACAGCGGTTTTCTTCCGGCATCGTATCAAGGGTCTATTTTCAAGGCCGGCGACGTTCCGCTCGCCAACATCGTTCCTCTCGAAGCCACGTCGGAATTGCAGCGTCAGAAGTTGAAACTGATGAGCCAGACCGACGAGCGGCTCCTGGGTCGTATCGGGCACGCCGACCAGGTCGAATCGGCGATCACGAACTACGAGCTGGCCTTCCGGATGCAGGCCTCGGTGCCCGAACTTACGAACCTCTCAGGCGAAACACGGGCCACAAAAAGACTCTACGGGATGGAATCCGTCGATCCGCATACGCGGAGC
>JANQSQ010000471.1 GCA_028283985.1 Rhodothermales bacterium
CAGGACCTGGCGCCGCTGGAGGAGCTTGAGCGGCTCCGGGCTGAGTTCCTCGGCATGGTGAGCCACGAATTGCGGGCTCCGCTGACCTCCATCAAGGGATCGGTCGCTACCGTACGGGAAGATATCGAGGCGCTGAGCCGAAACGAAATTCTCCAGTTTTTCCGGATCATCGATGAGCAGACCAATCATATGCGAAGCCTGATAGGCGACCTCCTCGATACTGTCCGTATCGACACAGGCACGTTATCGGTTTTTCCCGAGCCTGCGCAAGTCTCCGACCTTGTGGAACAGGCAAGGACCTCTTTCTTGAGCGGGGGAAGCCGGCACACCCTGCTCATCGACCTTCCGCTGGAACTGCCCCGCATAATGGCCGACAGTCGGCGCATCGTCCAGGTGCTGCATAATCTCTTCACGAACGCGGCCGGAAACTCTCCTGTGTCGTCTCCTGTCAATGTGGCGGCGCGCCAGGAAGATGCTCACATCGCTATTTCGGTTTCTGACAAAGGCAGGGGCGTACCCCAAAAGTTGCTGCCGCACCTGTTCGAGAAATACACCGGATTCAATAAAGATGCAGAGCAAGGAATCGGAGGGTTCGGTCTGGGGCTTACCATCTGCAAGGGACTGGTTGAGGCCCATGGCGGGCGCATCTGGGCCGAGAGCGACGGTGTGGGTATGGGTGCGCGGTTCACGTTCACGGTTCCGGTAGCCGAGGAAACCGTCGTCGGTGACGCAGTCGCGAAGAGCCGCTCCGCCAGGCCCCGGACCACATCCGGGTCGGGGCGCATTCTCGTAGTGGACGACGATCCGAACACCCTTCGCTACATCCGGGGCATTCTTACGTCGGCGGGCTACTTCCCGATCGTTACCGACAACCCTCGGGAGCTGTCCCGAATCGTAAGGGCGGAAAAACCCGATCTGGTCCTGCTCGATCTGGTTTTTCCCGGTACAGACGGCATCGAGTTGATGGAGAGCGTACCTGAATTGGCCGATCAGCCGGTCATCTTTCTGTCCGCCTACAGAAGGGACGAGACAATCGCGCGAGCCCTGGAGATAGGAGCCGTCGACTACATTGTTAAGCCGTTCTCGTCCACTGAGCTTACGGCAAGAATCCGGTTGGCCCTGCGAAGGGGGGCAGAGCCGGATATTTTTGTACTGAAGGATCTCCGTATTGATTATGATCAGCATCGCGTGACCGTGGCGGACCGTACGATACATTTGACCGCCACCGAGTACAGGCTATTGCGAGCGTTATCGCTCAGAGCAGGGAAAGTAGTGACGCATGACGAATTGATTCGCCTGGGGTGGAGCGGTCGTACCAACGCAACCACGGGAGATGTGCGCACTTTCGTGAAGAAACTCCGCGACAAGCTGGGCGATAATCCTGCCGAGCGC
>JANQSQ010000479.1 GCA_028283985.1 Rhodothermales bacterium
ACCGGCGGGACCATTCATATTGTGATCAACAATCAGATCGGATTCACGACCTCGCCTTCGGATGCGCGCAGTTCGACGTATGCGACGGATGCGGCCCGAACGATCCAGGCGCCGATTTTTCACGTGAACGGGGACGATCCGGAGGCCTGCGTACGGGTGGTGCAGCTTGCGCTCGAATACCGCAACGCGTTCAACAAGGATGTGGTCATCGACATGTTGTGCTATCGTGTGCGCGGACATAACGAGGGGGACGAGCCGACCTACACCCAGCCATTGCTCTACAGGCGGATCGAGGAGAAACGCTCTCCACGCAAGTTGTATACGGAGCGCCTCCTGCGCCGGGGGGAAATGAATCCCGAAGAAGCGGAAGAGATTTTGCGCGACTACCGGGACCGGTTGCAGGAAGCCTTCGACCTTACGATGGCGATGGATGCCGAGCGGGCGAAGAATCTTGCTGCCGCGTTAGCGGCGCCCGCTCCTTTGTCGCTCGAGGAGCCGGACACCTCTTCGCCGGAGGAAGACCTGCATGCAGTGGCTCACGCCATGGCCGAATTTCCGGACAATGTGCAGGTGCACAAGAAGCTGGTCCGCCAGTTCCAGCGGAACAGGACACTGTACCTTGAGCAACAGCAGGTTGGCTGGGCATATGCCGAAGCGCTGGCCTTCGGGTCCCTGCTTCTTGAGGGGACTACGGTCCGACTGAGCGGTCAGGATTCACGGCGCGCCACGTTCAGTCAGCGCCATGCGGTGCTCTATGACCAGAAAACGGGGCGGGAATATATCCCGTTGAATAACATCCGCGAGGGGCAGGCGCATCTTCATATTTACGATTCGCTGCTCTCCGAATATGCAGTGCTTGGTTTCGAGTACGGTTATTCCGTGGCCGATCCTTCCGCCCTCGTTATGTGGGAAGCGCAGTTCGGGGATTTCGCCAATGGCGCACAGATTGTGTTCGACCAGTTTCTGGTGGCTGCCGAAGCGAAATGGGGACAGCAAAGCAGTCTTGTGGCGTTGCTTCCGCACGGCTGGGAAGGACAGGGTCCCGAGCACTCGTCCGCTCGCCTCGAACGCTTTTTGCAGATGTGCGCCGAGGAGAACATGATCGTATGCAACCTTACGACCCCGGCCAATTATTTCCATGCCTTGCGCCGGCAGGTGCGCTGGTCCGACCGGAAACCGTTGATCGTGATGGCCCCGAAGAGGCTGTTACGCCATCCTCTTTTCGTTTCTCCGGCGTCGGAGCTCGCCAACGGGCGATTCCGGAAGGTAATTCCGTCCGATGCCGATCCGAAATCCGTGCGGCGGCATGTACTATGCACCGGCAAGGTATACTATGACCTGGTGCAGGCGCTCGAGAAAAGGGAGGATACGTCCATTGCCATTACCCGGATCGAGCAGCACTACCCGTTTCCCGAAGAAGAGGTGCTGGACGAACTGGTGCGTTACGGAGACGCGTCAGAGGTATGCTGGGTGCAGGAAGAATCCGCCAATATGGGCGCATGGACATATATGCAGTGCCGCCTCGATGCGTTGCTCGACAAGGTAAGCCGCGTTGGACAGGGGCGAACGGCCTACGTCGGGCGTCCGGGCAGTGCGAGTCCGGCAACGGGCAGTGCGGAAATGCACAAAGCCGAAACCGAGCAC
>JANQSQ010000222.1 GCA_028283985.1 Rhodothermales bacterium
GTCGATATTGGGCGGCGAATGAAAATGGTCTCCGTCAAACAGGGACCATCCGAGGCGCTCTGCCGCAGCCTGGCCGACCGTCGTTTTTCCCACACCGGATACCCCCATGAAAATCGCGACCACACTGTGCCGCGCCGGGGTATCGGGAACCTGCCGGGCATTCATTTTTCCGACGCGTTTTCGGGAGACGTTTCCCGGTTTGCCCCGTGGCATGCGCCGGGGCGGAACGTAACGGGACATTTCTTCTTTTTATAGCAGGACATCGGGTTCATCACTACCCTTCATCACGATCTCTTTTTTGCATTATGTCCGCTTCCATGCGTGTCGGCGTCCTTACCGGCGGGGGAGACTGCCCTGGGCTCAACGCCGTTATCCGGGGCGTCACGAAATGCCTCATTCTCCAGCACCGCGCTGAAGTGATCGGCATCGAGGATGGCTTCCTCGGGCTGATCGAACGGCGCACCCGCCCCCTGCACTACCGTGACGCCAGCGGCATCCTCACGCGCGGAGGCACGATTCTCGGGACCAGTAACATAGCCAATCCTTTCAGCTACTACAAACGGGACGATGCGGATGTCTCGGAAGAGGTTTTCGAATACGCCCGCCTGATCGGACTCGATGCGCTGGTGGTCATTGGCGGGGATGGTTCGATGTCCATTGCGAACGGTCTTGCGCAGATGGGCATGCAGATCGTCGGGGTGCCCAAGACGATCGATAACGATCTGGTGGGGACGGAGCGCACGTTCGGATTCGACACCGCCGTTTCGATCGTCACGGACGTAATCGACCGCATTCATACTACCGCACAGAGCCACGACCGGGTGATGATCATTGAAACGATGGGACGCTACGCCGGGTGGATTGCCCTCTACGCCGGGGTGGCGGGCGGCGCCGATATCATCCTGATCCCCGAAATCGAATACTCGGTCGAAGATGTGGCATGGGTATGCCTGCAGCGGGAAGCCAGAGGGCAGCACTTTACGATTATCATGATTGCGGAGGGCGCCCGGGCCAAGGGAGGCGACATGGTCGTTAAACAGATCGTGGAAAACAGCCCGGACCCCGTGCGCCTCGGGGGAGTGGGCAAGGTACTCGAACAGGGGTTGAGAACGCAAACCGACAGCGAGGTGCGCACCACGATTCCGGGGCATATGCAGCGGGGCGGTACGCCGACGGCGTATGATCGCGATCTGGCGACGGTTTTCGGCGTCTATGCGGCCGCCATGATTGCCGAGGGGCGGTTCGGGCACATGGTCGCGTTGCAAAACAATCGGCTCACGAGCGTTCCCTTCGAAGAGGTCGCCAACAAGACCCGCATGATTCCCCTCGACCATCCGATGATTGCTACGGCCCATGCTACCGGGACCTCCTTCGGCGCGCGCGACTTCGATTGCCGCATCGAGAGTTTCCATATGGAGGATGTAGTCACCTGACGCAAGCGGCGTCCGTCCGGCTCCGAATTATTCCCCACTCGTGACACTATGACCGTTTTTCTTACCGGGGGTACTGGTTTCGTGGGAGGCTATATCCTCCGTGAACTGCTCCGGCAGGGGCATACCGTGCGTGGTCTGGTTCGAAACAAAGCCGATGCGATGCCGGACCGCGTAGAGCAGGTATTCGGTTCCGTGACCGCCCCGGACACGTTGCACGGGGTCATGGACGGTTGCGATGCCGTGATTCATCTGGTGGGTATTATCCAGGAACATCCTGTACATGGCGTTACCTTCGATGCAATCCACCTTGGCGGCGCCAAAGCCGTCGTGGACGAAGCTCGCAAGGCCGGCATTTCCCGATTTATCCAGATGAGTGCGAATGGCGCCCGCCGCGATGGCGTATCCGCCTATCAGACCTCGAAGTGGCATGCGGAAGAATATGTCCGGCAGGCAGGTTTCTCCCACTGGACGATTTTCCGTCCCTCGCTCATTTTCGGAGATCCCGGACCGGGCGGTTTCGAATTCGCGTCCGAGTTGGCCCGCGCGCTGGTGCGGCCCTTGCCGGTGCTGCCCGTTTTCGGCAACGGCCGCTTTGAGATGCAGCCGGTGTCTGTCGAGGAAGTCGCGGCGGCGTTCGTGCAGGCGCTCACGCTGGATGCGGCGCATGGCAAGGTTTATTACGCCGGGGGACGGGAGCGCATCACTTTTCTTGAATTGCTCGACCGCATAACGGATGCGATCGGACATGCCCGGAAGCTGAAAATCCCGAACCCTTCCGTTCTTGTGCGCCCGGTGATCCGTTTTCTGGACGGCACAGGCATCCTTCCTGTTTCCCTGGACCAGTTCGACATGCTCATGGAGGGCAACACCTGCGACAGCACGGCTTTTTATCAGGATTTTGACCTCGCATTCAAGCCGTTTTCGCCGGAAAACCTGTCCTACCTGAAGCGGCGCGGAAAATCGGGGTCGGCATGACGGCGTACCTGCGGTGTATCGTTCTGGCCGGGCGCCTCCGGTATATCGTTCTGGTTGGGTGCTTGTTGTGTGCTCCCGTAGCCGCACAAGAGCCGGATACCACGGCGTTGGGTATTGAGCCGGCGCCGGCCGCATTGGATTCCCTTGCCCGGACGCCTCTTGATTTGATGGGATTCGGGGATGCATTGCATGAGAAAACCGGGAGCGCATGGGCGCTTTCCGATTCGATCCCGGCGCTCCGGCCCGATATCCGTCTTGTCGAACTTGTTGCCGGTGCGCCCGGCAGCTTCACCTATCTGTTCGATCGTCCGGGCTGGCCCGACGGCTGGAGTCCGTTCGGGCTTTCTCCCAACACGCGCCCGCTTACTCTGGACGGCATTCCGTTTACGGACATTTTCACCGGGCGTCCGGCCTGGGATCTGGTTCCGTTGCCTCTTATTGCGCCACCCCGCTTCGATCCCGCCGGGACGGGGAGGCGTCCTGCCGGCGTACACGCGCAATTGCGGCCGTACGAGGGATCGGCGCCGCTTACCGAGGCGACCTACTGGCGCGACGGGGAGGGACTCCGGAGTATAGATGTGGTGCACGCCCAGCAACGCAGGCGATCGATCAGGGGACGCCCCGGATTGTTGCAGGCGCTCGGGGCGTACAGCGGACGGGCTACGGATGTCGCGTATCCGGGCAGCAATCTGGCGCGCGGACGCCGCACCACGCTGCGTGTGCGGTATACGCAGCGTGCCTGGTCGGCAGAGGTGTTGTATATGAGCCAGCGCCGCCGGATCGGGGCGCACGAGGGGGTCCTGGTTTTGCCCGGCGACCCCGACGCGATCTACCGGAGCGATATCGCCCAGGTCGATATGCCGGAAGCCGAGCGGCGTATCGTGCGCAACGATGTAGCGGGCGCCGTACGCGCGCGGTTGCTCCCTGCCGGCGTCACTTCTTCAACAGTGTACCATTCTACGGAAACGTTCCGGTACCACAACGCTCTGGACACGCTCGGTACCCGTTCGACACGCACCGGCGTGCATGTCCGCCAGCCCCTGATGCACACCGTCAGGAGCCGACTTGCGATCCGTATGGAGGGGTGGTCCGAGCACATGGCGCCGCGAGGGGCATTCCGGGAATCCGCAGAACGACGCTTCGCCATGTATGTGGAGGCTCGCGATTCGCTGCGTTTCGGGCAGGTCGGTGAGGATGGAAAGGAGAATAAATGGATACTGGAACCGGCGGCAGGCTGGTTTTTTCATCGTAGTGGCGGCCTTGCCGGTTCTGTCCGGTTGGCGCGGCGCGGAACCCGGATTTCCTGGCGCGTGGGCGCCTCGACCGGCAAACCGCGTACGGCCGTTGCATGCGATACCGGTTTCGGTACGCTGCGCGGACAACGCGGCGCGCGGCCGGGGCGAACCTTTGCGATGCATACCGAAGGGTCCGTACAGGGAGGCCCCTTTGTCATAGCGCTCGGGGCATTCGGGTATCAGGCCCGTGATCCGGTCGATGTGTTTATCGCCGCCCAGGAAGTCGTTACGGCCACGGCGCCGTCACCCCTCCCTCAGG
>JANQSQ010000514.1 GCA_028283985.1 Rhodothermales bacterium
TGATTACCCGTCCATGTCCGACGCTGCGTCCGTCGCCGCGACGCTCCCGTCCAGATATCCGCCGAAGGTCTCGTCGAACGCTCCCGGGAAGAACTCGCCGGTTACGACCGAAGCCCGGGTGGGATCTCCGTCCACCACCACGATGTTGAGGGGCGTGCCCCACTTGCGCGGATCGAGGAGCGCCTTGCGCATGCGGAAGTGCGCAGTCGTGGTGCGCACCAGATCCTCGTTGTCGGGGTCCGGATTGGGGCTTCCCAGGATGACCGGATACTCGATGCCGAACTCGTCGACGTACTCGGCCACCACGTCCGGGTGGGAGTATTCGCTGCGCCCGATGATCATCAGACCGTCTTCCCGGTGCGCGCCGTACTTGGCCACCAGGTCGGGGGCCTCGTACCGGCAGTTGTCACACCACTCGGTGAAGTAGGTCAGGAGGGTGACGCGATTGCCGCGCACCACGTCCTCAAGGTCGATCTCGGCTCCGTCCCTCGACGTGCCGGAGAAATCACGGCGGAGGATTTCCCAGGGCACCAGCCTGTCACCGCCGGCGCCGGCCACCTCCGCGGTCAGGTCGATCGCGACCACAGGGGAGTATTCGTGCGGATGGGGCGCCGGCGCCTCTTCTGCCGGAGCAGCCGGGTTCATCACCAGCCAGACGCCGCCAGCCAGTACCAGCAGCGCTACCGCTGAAAGGATCCATCTCGTCATCGGAATCTTCCCCCATCAGGGATTGCCTGCTTCAATGAGGCCGGGACAATAGTGCCCCGGGGAATATACGCCTGGCTTACCGCATTCGATTCGTGTACTTGGCCTTGCCAGCCGAGACGATGTGTTTTCCACTGCCTAAACTGTACAGTGCCTTCATCGCATTAAGGTCATGGTTCGAGTAACCGTCTCCGCACCTGTGCGCAGACGGTATAGGTATGTCCCCGTTGGCAGATCGCCAGCATTGAACCGCACCTCGTGATGCCCGGCAGGCTGTATGCCGTCAATAAGAGTGGACACGATGCGCCCGGCCAAGTCGTACACGACGAGGCTCACATCGCCTGCCTGCGGCAAGGCGTAGTCGATGGTCGTCTGCGGATTGAACGGATTCGGATAGTTCTGCGAAAGTTCGACTTCCGCCGGAAGCTCCGCGCCCTCGACGGACACCGCGCTGTAATGAACCACGGGGAGATTAGTGCGGGTTGCACTGCTAACCCGCTCCCCCATTACCGAACGTATGAAGAAGATGTGCTTCGTGTCCGGCGCCAGCGCATAAATGTCAATATCCAGGCTTGTAGCAGCCTTATCAATGCGCGTCCACGGGATAACCACATCGCCAAGGTCATAGGCTGCGCTTGTAAACCATCCCTCTTGAACCTTGTATTCCAAAGAATCTATTACGTCAGGGTACGCAGGTTCTGACCACTGCACATTTATAAAGCCGTCTCGTTCCTCCGCATTAAAGTTGTGAGGAGAATTAAACGTCAAGTCCCGTTCGCTCGGCCCTGATGGTCCGCCTCCGCCGCCACCTCCGCCCGGGTCGTTGTCCGCCCCTTGCCGCTCGAACGAGAGCATCGCCATGGGTTCGTTGGAGAACTTGCCCGTTCCCCTGATGCTCGTGATCGTTCCTCGAGGCGAGGTAGCAGAATTACTCAGCGTGAATTCGGATCCGTCCTCGGTCCCGGCATCGTACGGAAACAGATCGACCTCACGCGACGACAACCATCGGTTCTGAGCATTGAGCAGGGACAAGCCGGAAACGCCGACAAACCAGTCCGGGCTCGGGCCGATCATCGACAGCAGGGTAAACAGCGGGCGATCGGTTGTGACCTCTATATCGAACGTGGCTGTAACCGTAGGGCTGCTTCCGATGCTTTGCTTGACGAGAGAAGCATTCGCGCCTGCCGCAGCGACTTCGGATTCGAAGGTCCCCGTGGCGCCCAGTTCCGCTACCCCCTCGACGCCGGAAGTGGCGGTACCGCCGGACTCCCAGAATGTCACCATGTCGTTGTGTACCGCACCGACCAGCGTGGTAAAGTGCGCGCCACCCACTACTCCGCCGGGGGTGCTGGCGGTAGTCCAGTTGCCCTGGAACGTCACCGTATAGGCAGCGGAAGTCGTCTGCGCCTGTACGGGGATCATCGTCATGAGCGCAATGAGTGCTGCAGACAAGCGCATTGCAATGCGGATGAACGGGTAAGCAGACATCATAGCAGGTATGCGATTGTCCGGACGCGGGGAAATGAACCAGTCGTTGTACATGTCTACAGACTGCGCAATATCCTGTTTCCACCGCCCTGCGCCGCTACGTCACTGCGGAACTGCCCGGCTGGACGGTGCTGGCGCTCCTTCAGGCCGCTTTTGGAATCAGGTTTCGCAATGCGTCCTACCGGGTAAGCGCGGACATATCCCAAAACCTCGCCAGCCGCGACCTGAAAGCGCTTGTGGACACAAAACTTCTTGTCCATGAGGGAACAAGACGGGCGCGCTTGTACAGCGCATCGCCCATGGTGGCGGAAATCCGCCGGCGATTACGCCTCCCCGTGGAGGATGACGATCCTTTCGCGGAGGACGGCCGGGGCAAGGGTGGCGACGATCGGGAAGGTCGTTATTGCGATTGAAGCACGATATGCGATAATTGGGTATATTTCCGGGAACTCATTAAAAATAACGCTGTTTCATGTTAAAAATACCGACTATGCAATATGATATTCCAGGAATACATCAAGGACGAAGTGTTCTCGCCTGAACTGGTTGCGGATGCGCTTCGCACCAACAGGCGCGAAATCGCCAGTACGCTGGGATTGGGAGGCGATGCGCTTTCGCGAACTACAAGGATACGGGCGCCCAAAACTCAAACCCGCGTTCGCGAAATGTTGGAAATTCTCAATCGGGTGGAAACGCAAGCCGGGTCTCTTTTGGCGGCGTATGCCTGGTTTCGCTCCGAACCGATGCAGGGGTTTGGGGGCATGACCCCGAACCAACTTGTGCGGGAAGGCAAAGCGAGCCATGTCCATGCGTATCTTGACCGTATCATGGCAGGTGGTTATGCGTAATGCGGTTTCAGGGGGTTGTTTATCGCGCGCATAACCCGCAATGGGCGTGGGACCCGCTTTCCGGGGAAGGAGCAA
>JANQSQ010000228.1 GCA_028283985.1 Rhodothermales bacterium
GGCGACCACAACCAGACTGTCGCCGACAAGGGTTCTCACTTCGTGACGGGCAGGCGGGGCGTCGGCGGGTTCGGAAGGCGATCGGATCGTTGCCTCGTACCGTTGCAATGCGCCGGTCTCGTCCATCTCCAGGATATAATGACGCACGGTGGTAGTGGGGGTGCGCAGGACCACATCGGCCTCCATTCGGGCGTCCGTCCGCACGAATCGCTCCACGGCGAGCGTATCGTTGCCCAGCCGGGTGACGAAGGCCGCGTTGTTCGGGTCGGCGTCCTGGGCTAAGCTGGGGAGCGCCGTACAGGACAGCAGCAGGGGGATCAGGGTGGCCAGGATGGCGGTTCGGTGAGGGAGGAGCGGTGCGTTCATGGGTGGTTTCCAGGCGAGGAAGTGGGTGTCGGGCGTGGGGAAGCAAGCAAACTTCTGAGGGGTGGGGAGGTTGCGGTGGGGGTTTACCATCTTCAAGATATGTCCCTTAAACGGAGTATGTTCTGTAACTCGTATAAGGGATTGGTCGCACAGTATAGAATAGAACAATGACAACACTTGCATAGTTAAGCGGACAGGTCCACTCTTCGAGTCAACACCTTACTGGCGATGCCTTCGCCGGGAAAATGCACTAAGTGTGGTTATCTTGGCATGTATAGTACCGGTTAGAATACCCCATGAGATTGATGTCAGAGCCGAGTAACCCGGAAGCGAGACATCTGCGGAATAAGGTTATACATTCCTTGCGAAAACAGGGCTTCAGGATTCGCAATGGCCTGCTTGTCCCTCCCAACTCCAAGGACAAGGATAATATCAGGGCTTTTCACCGGGAGGCGGTGAGGCATAATGTGGCGCGAAGTCGTGCGGGGCTTATACGACATGAAGACCGATTGCTTTCGTACATTGCGGCTGGCAAGGATATCATACCTGAGAGAATCCGTCCACGACTCGCCTTGGTACGTCCGGGCTCCGATGAAGAACTTTTGTTCAGATACGCCCGGCTGCACTGGAGTATCCCAGTGTCTGCTGGGTACGGCCGACGTGTGCGCTTCGTGGTTTACGATGAATCGAACGACAAACTGATAGGTATTTTTGGATTGGGTGACCCAATATTTGGTCTTGCACCTCGGGATCGGTGGATAGGGTGGGACAGTGAGGCAAGGAAAGCTCGACTCCAATGTGTAATGGACCTCTTTGTTTTGGGTGCGGTGCCGCCGTATTCGTATCTTCTTTGCGGGAAGCTCGTTGCGTTGATGGCAACTAGCCAGATCGTACATGAAGCGTTTTTCAAAAAATATCATGGGCGACAATCACGCATTAGCCGTAAGTCCCTTGATGGTCGTCTTGCTTTATTGACTACAACTTCAGCGTTAGGGCGATCATCTCTATATAATCGGCTACGATACAAGGAACATCTTGCGTTTCAGCGGGTGGGCTTCACGCGTGGGTCTGGAGATTTTCATTTCGGTAATGGTGTTTACGATGATCTTCGTCGGTTTGCCCTCGAACATTGTGAGGGCACGGCCAAGCACTCATTTTGGGGCAGTGGCTTCAGGAATCGGCGGGAGCTTGTGAGGAAGACTTTACCACTGTTGGGCCTCTCGCCAAAGCTCCTATACCATGGTGTGAAGCGCGAAGTTTTTGTGGCGCCATTGGCTGCGAACGCAACGGAATTTCTGCGTGGCGACGATCATGATCTCCAACATCATAACTACACCGTGGAAGATATTTTTGGATGGTTCCGGGATCGGTGGCTCTTGCCCCGGGCGCAACGTGACAAAAGGTATCGGTCCTTCGACCCTGAAGCTTATCGACTGTGGAACTCACCGTGAAACAGTCTCCGTTGATTACCGATCAGGCTCCGTTTGCGGATCTCCCCGCAGCGCTCGTTGACGAGGTCCTTAGTCAGACATCTACTGTCGCACAGGGGCTACTGACTTCATTCCAGGAAGTCAGAAAGAAACGCAAAACGCTTCGGGCGGAGCTGCTGGATTCCGGTCTCTTGATAGCCGAATCCTCTTTGGACTATCCCCCTCTCCCGACAACGTGTGCAGTGGACGGTTCGTATGCGATTGAGCAGCTTCTGACAACGGATCTGGCCGCCGCCGCGGCGGTAGCAATGGAAGGTCTCACACCTCCCTCGGAGAAGCGGTATTGGGAACTTCCTCGTCACAGAAGTTTCGTGGTCGCCGAGCCGCACTCTGCGGACACTGCTACCGTTCTCCGCGCAGTTATGCTGGGCTTGGCGTGAAGTTGCAGGGCGTTTCCTGCCACGAGGCAGAATCCTCTATTCGCTTCAGCCTCGGTTTCGACGCCAACAACGGGTCTTCTGCTACTCGGAATCGCCCCCCTTACGTCGACCGGGTTCAAGAGCCGCATAGGCCTCGTAGGTCTTCGGTCCGGGGACGGACTTGATGCACTCCCAGGCCGCCACGGCATCGGCCCGGCTCTTGCCCTTGTTAGCCGGGTCCGCCTTGAAATCCCTGACGAAATTGTTGAACCGAGCGGCGGGGATCCGCGGCAAGCGGCCCTCCGAGCGCATAAGCCCCAGTAATCGATTGCCGAGATCCGCGTAGGTGATGCGCCGGCCTGTCTGAAGTTGCGCGCGGCGCCATTCGTTGAGCCAGTACCACTGGCCTGACTTGTCTCTCAGCGACGGCGCGCGCGCGTGGACGAGGTCTCGAAGGAATGTTTTCGTCCTCCTGTCGTCGACGTAGACCCGGACGACCGTTTCCGCCGCCAGCCTGTCGCGCCCTTCTCCGGACCGTCGAGCAGGCATGGGTTTGGCGGGCGGAACCACCCCCGTTCGAAGAAAGTCACGGATGAGGGCCTCAAGTTCCAGCTTGCGCCGTCGGCCGACAGCGATGCCGAGTTGGCGCGCGAAGGCCTTGAGCTCCTCGGCATAGAAATAATGGTCGTCGAATTCTTTGACCGGCATGGAAGCGCGAAGCTTCGCCATTGCCCTCTCCGATGACTGACAGACGCGATCGGGATGTCAAGTTAAGTATATAAATCCCTAATTATTGACGGTGCACCGCCAGTTTCGTCGAGTGCAAAGATCAAGCATGGACACCGGTTGCTGAACGGTAGCTTCGCCCTGCGGAGAAAGCAAAAAACGGTTCAGTCATCCTGCTTGTAGGTTTGCTCCAGGCATCCTGCCAGTGTTGCGAGGCTTGTGGGAATGCAGGCCGCGCCTCATTCCGGGGCAACCGCTGGGCGATACATCACGGTTTCCGGGCAAGCGTTGCCGGGGGCGTTGTGCGGCCTTCTTTCTCCGCGGCGCCTATATCCCTGCGCGGCGCGCTCCACTCAACGGACGCAGGCGAAGGCGCACGGCCCGATTCCCTCGGCATAAAACGCAAAAACACCTCCCCTTCCTCCGGCATGCGGTCCAACGGGATGCGCACCCGGCTGCGCGTGTAGACCAATGTCTCGGCGCGGCCCAGCTCGCGACCGTCTCCGTCGTACGCAACCACCTCGCCCGCAAACGGATGATCGGCCGTCTCCAACAGGAACGTCGCGGACAGGGAACCCACATACGATATCGACGACAGCCGGGCGCTGAGTTGCGATGCCCCTTCTTCAGGTACATACACTCCCGGTACGCGCATCGTCACGCGAGCCGTACGGTCCCCGGTAACCTCCTCAGGCATACGATCCAGATCCGCGTACCGGCGCGGAACGGACACGACATCGAAGAACGCAGCGTAGCCCTGCTCCGACATCGCCGCATGCGCTTCCTCTTTCATCCCGTACCGGATAATGCCCTTTTCACCGGGCATCAGCACCAGCATCCCCGGATGAATGTCCACCACCTCGGACAAATCGCCCAGATCGGAATCTGCAACATCCTCTACCACCACCTCGCGGCCTGCCGCCGTCGCCTCCGTATACCCGAAACGGGCCGACACGGATATCTCCAGCGGAACGAGCGACGGATTCGACAGCTCGAACGCGCCGTGAGGTTGCTCCCCGGTCAAAAACGCCACGTCGGGATAGATGCTCAGGTTCTGCTCCTCGGTCAACGCGACGGGCAGGGCGCGCGACGTGCTGAAACGCACGCCGCCCGGACCGATCGTAATCACGCGCTGCGAAGGAACGACCGTCACCGACGCCTCCACGGAATGCGTCTCCTCGCGCTCGCCCGAACGCAGCACGAGGTCCAGATTCCCCGAATACTGCCCCGATGGCGCCCCCGTAAGGTCGATCTTGCCTCCGAAGCGGAGCAGGCGGCAGGCGTCCTCCGAGAGCGTCACCTCCGTGTACAGACTCCCTACCGCCTGGGACGAAAGCTGCTCGCACGATTCCGCATACGACCAGATGGGCGTAAGCACGAGCGAAGCGGCCTCGACAGCATCCGCGCGTTTGAGAAGCACCGGGGAGACCAGCTCGATGGACAAGTCCATCTCCCCGTTCTCATCGAGGGTCTCGTCGCCGCCTAACGAAAGCGTCATGCGGCCTCCGTGGTACGGTCCCGATACGTAGGTCGATATCAGGTCCGTCATCGGATCGAGGGACACCTCGGTATCGGCCGACTGCGCCCCGAAACGCAGGGGCGAGGCGCTTACCGTTACGCCAAGCGCCGTCGGATCGGAGGGATCCCGTGCCGAGGAAGACGACGCCAGGGGAGGAGAAGTATCGACGGGAGGGGAAACAGGTTCGGGAGGCGAAACGGGTTCGGGAGGAGGCGCCACAGCCTGGTCGAGTACTGTCACCGCGACCTCGGCCGTACCGGATTCCGCATTCGCCGCCGAGACGGTCAGCAGGTACTCGTACGTCGTCGTTGCGCTCACTTCCTCAGGCACAAGGAACGTCGGCGATGCGATGTCCACGGCGCTGAGGAGCCCCGTATCCTGCGTATCGCCACTGGCTGTCCAAGCGTATGTGTACTGCGGGTTATCCCCCGGCGCGCCCGACGCCTCGCAGTCGAACGCAATGTCGTCCGAGCCTTCGTACACCGAACCGGGATCTGCGCATGTCACCGCAAGCGCGCCGCGGTTAAGCACCGTCACCGCCACCCTTGCCGTACCGGATTCCGTATTCGCCGCCGAGACGGTCAGCAGGTATTCGTACGTTGTCGTCGAAGCTACGTCTTCAGGCACAAGGAACGTCGGCGAGGCGATGTCCACGGCGCTGAGGAGCGACGTATCCTGCGTATCGCCCCGGGCCGTCCAG
>JANQSQ010000562.1 GCA_028283985.1 Rhodothermales bacterium
AATGACGAAGCACAGGATCCGGATCCTCCTCCGACCACACCATTCTGAGCAGAAGATGGGGTGCGGGACCGGCAAGCGGCACGAACCGCACATCCTGCATACCCGGCCGATTCCGCAGGGAAGCAGGCGCAAAGGCCACGCCCAGTCCGGCTCCCACCATACCCAACGCCACACCCATACGGTTTGCCCGCTGCGCAATACGCGGGCCGAATCCCGCCCGCCGGCACAAATCGACGAGGCCGTCAAACAATTCCGGCTCGGAAGTCCGAGCCACCATCACAAAGGATTCTTCGGCCAGATCGGCCAAAGCGATTTCGGATGCTCCGGCAAGAGGATGGCGGACCGGAAACGCCAGCAGCACCTCCTCGCGGGCCACCACCTCGGAAGCGAAATCTTCGGAACAGGCGCCGGTAAACCCTACGGAGATCGTTCGCCGGCGGAGGGCATCCGGTTGTTCGTGCGTCTGCATCTCGCGCAGGGTAAGCGCCACGCGGGGATGACGTTCCCGGAAGCGGCGCAGAAAACGGGGCAACGCGCCGTACATGGCATACCCTGTGAATCCGATCACGAGACGACCCACCTCCCCCTCCGCAGCCCGCTGCGCTTCACGGCGGGCGATCTCCACCTGATCGAGCGTACGCCGGGCTTCCTGCAAAAACGCCGCGCCCGGCCCGGTCAATTCCACGGCATGCCCGCTCCGGTCGAACAACTCCACGCCCAGTTCTTCCTCGAGACGCTGGATATGACGACTCAGCGTGGGCTGGGTCAGAGAAACCCGCTCGGCGGCCCGGCTGAAGTTCTTTTCCTCGGCGGCGGCTACGAAAGAAAGGATGTGCTGGGTGTCCACAACCAGGCGCAAAATGCGATCTATGCAGAAACTGCATAAAGATAGGGTCTATTATGCAATTATTCTATAGATGCATCTGTGGATGGGAGTTTTTTTCGTTTGGGAACCCGGAATGCCATCACTTATAATCAGTAGGAATCTCTGATGAAATCCGCAAGGGCGAGGACCTTGGGACGCGCCTTTTCTCAAAACATAAACGTGCGGTTGGCCGCGAGTTTGCAGGATATCCCGGGCCCTATGTTTTGTTCGAATGCACGCCTCAAGGTCGCTGTACGCGGTTGAACCACGGTCTGCATCAGGCTCAAGGTGCTCCCATGCGCTCATCCAAACCATAGAGATACCCCTTGAAAAGGAGGGAAACATCATGAAAAAGCTTCTGCTAAGCCGCTTTGCCCTGACCATGTACCTGCCGACCCTTGCGCTGGCGCTTCTTGCGGGTTGCAACAATGGCTCCCCGGGATCCTCAGACACATCTTCCTCCGATGCGAGCGGGTTTACTTTCTCCACGGAGGAAGAAAAAGCCAGGTACGAAGAAATGATGGCGCGACTTGATCGTCTTCACGAGACCGTGCTCGACCCGTTGTGGGGAGTTGAACGACAATACAAAGAGGGTATGATCTCTGCTGATGAGTTGTACAGGGCCTCCCGGTCCATCATCGAAAAAGCCGACGACGATGAAGTGATTGCAGAGGATGAAGCGATTCCGTCGTATGTAGTAGAAACCATTGCGCCCGAATTGCTGAACTATTTACTCCAGGACGACAACGCCTCCCAGGAGGGAATCGGGTATTTTACGGACATGCTGATGTCCATAGAATCTCCCAACGCGGACATGATTTTCGAGGCGCTGCAAGTGCTGGATGGCTATTGGACGGAAGCACAAATCCGAACGACGGCCAACGAAGCGATACGGAACGCGGAGCAGTGGCTCAGCCACACGGACGAGGGAGTGCCTTATGCAGGGAAAGATCGTCCGGCAATCGTCACGAGCGTACAGCATCTCCGGTCCATCGC
>JANQSQ010000563.1 GCA_028283985.1 Rhodothermales bacterium
AATGACGAAGCAATGTGGCAGGCCCCACATAATGAGAAATGACACAGCCAGCGCCCGCCTCGCAGCCTCCCGAAGGGCGCTTCGCGAATGCCTCTTCGCGAATTAGCAACGTTTCTCGCTGGTTTTAGCCGTGGAACCATGACATCCTTTGTCTGCGTGCGCGAAGCGCTGATCGAAGTGGATTTAATCAGAGCTTCCTTAATAGGTGGTGATCAACCCAACGCGCTCCCGTACGCGTTCCATGTATTCACCGGCCCGTTCCCGGGCCTTGCGGCCCCCTTCGCGTAAGATGTCGAACACATCGTCCGGGCGCCGGGCCAGTTCCTTGCGTCGAATACGCGCTTCCGAAAAATGTTCTTCGACGAGGGTGAGCAATTCCTTTTTCGCGTGTCCGTATCCGAATCCCCCTGCACGGTAGGCCTCTGCAATACGTTCCCGCGTTTCCTCGTCGGCGAACAGCCGGATGAGCATAAACACATTGTCGCGCTCCGGGTCTTTCGGCGCTTCGAGCGGCGTCGAATCGGTCACGATGCTCATCACTTTTTTCTTCAGGGCTTTTCCTTCTTCAAAGATGCCGATCGCATTTTCGTAACTCTTGGACATTTTCCGACCGTCCACCCCGGGCACGACCGCCACGTCGGAAAGGATGTAGGGTTCGGGCACGGGAAAGACCGGATCGTCCTCCGCGCAATACGTACGATTGAACCGCTCCGCCAGGACCCGCGTCATTTCGATATGTTGTTTCTGATCCGCACCCACCGGCACCAGCGTGCCTCCGTAGATCAGGATGTCCGCCGCCTGCAGCACGGGATAGGTAAAAAGACCCGCATTTGCAGGTAAGCCCTGTGCCACCTTGTCCTTATAGGCGACCCCTTTCTCCAGTTGGGATACCGTGGCGAGGTTGTTGAAAATCCATGCCAGTTCGGTGACTTCCGGCACGTCGCTTTGCATGAAGAGGCATGCGGCCCGGGGGTCGAATCCGAGAGCGAGGTAGTCGAGCGCTACATCCAGGGTATAGCGTCTCAGTTTATCCCGGTCCCGCAGCGTCGTCAGTGTGTGGTAGTTGACGATAAAGTAGTATGCCTCATGTGTTTCATGAAGTCGGATGTGTTGCCGGAGCGCCCCGAAAT
>JANQSQ010000580.1 GCA_028283985.1 Rhodothermales bacterium
ATGCTCAGCAGACGTTGCGTGCCCGCAAGCCGGGCCATTCCCGCGGGGCGGCTCACCAGTTCCTCCGGCGCATTCGATGCAGCCTGCCTCCGGAATACGACGAGGACATGTATTCCGGTTTCTACCGGCCGGAATGCCCGCTCGTCGGTAAGTATATGGCGGATTCCCTTTAGGGTTTGCCCCACCAGTTTCGGGTGGGAGGCCATCCCCGGTATGCTTTCCGGGGTGAACGCGATGGCCTCGAATCGCCCGCCGGGGAGTCCCTGCGCGTTGAGCGAATCGGCCGCCGCCTGCCCGTCAAGCCAGGGCGCTCCGACCTGCACGAAAGGCTGCCGGGTGCCTCGTCCTTCGCTGGCCGACGTGGCCTCGAAAAGAACGGGGCCGGGGTAGACGAGAGCGGTTTCGAAATCAGGAATGTTGGGACTGGGCGCAATCCAGGGAAGCCCCGTCCCGGGCCAGAGCATGTCGCGCCGCCAGCCTTCCATTTTTACGACGATCATCTCCAGTTCCTCCAGGCCGTCCATCATGGCCTCGTGCCGGATCATGATGGCCAGCTCGCCTACGGTCATCCCGTGGACCATGGGGATGGGGTATTGCCCCACGAAGGACGTATGCTCCGGTTCGAGCATAAAGCCCGATACGTAGTTTCCTCCCAGCGGGTTGGGGCGATCCAGGACGACGAACGAAATGCCCTGTTCGGCCGCTGCCTGCATGGCCAGGCCCATCGTTGAAATGTAGGTGTAGAACCGGGCTCCGATATCCTGAATGTCGAATACCAGCACATCGACTTCGCGCAGCATGTCCGGGGTCGGTTTGCGCGTTTCCCCGTAGAGGCTGTACACCGGCACGCCGGTGCGTTCGTCCCGCCCGTCGGCGACTTTTTCTCCGGCGTCGGCGGCGCCGCGCAGGCCGTGTTCGGGGCCGAAGAGCGCCGCAAGCTCCACGTTCGGGGCGGCGGCGATCAGGTCGATCAGATGCGTCGTGTCGACGCGGGCTGTATGGTTGACCACCAGGCCGACGCGTTTTCCGTCAAGCAGGTCGAACCCGCGCTCCGCCAGCACCGCCGCGCCTGTTTGAACGGGCGGCGCCTCCGCCGTCCCGGAGGGCGCTGCGGCAGCATCAGACTGTTCGGCGGCGTTGCCGCACCCCGAGCAAAAAAACAGCGTGGCAAGCATGCCGGCGTACAGGACGTTATGCCCCGTTCGCCACCAGTTCGCGTTCGCAGAAGAAATAGCCGGCCTCGATGGTTCCATTGGCGACGGAATCGGATCCGTGAACGATGTTTTGTCCCTTGTTGTCCGCAAAAGCGTGGCGGATGGTGCCTTCCGCCGCTTCTGCCGGATCGGTGGCGCCGATCAGGGCGCGAAAATCCTCCACGGCATTCTCTTTTTCCAGCACCATCGGGACGCATGGACCGCTCGACATGAATTTCGTCAGTTCGTCGAAGAACGGACGCCCCTTGTGTACGGCGTAAAACCCTTCGGCTTCCTCCCGGGTGAGTTGCTGCATCCGCAGGGCGCGCAGGACGAATCCGGCTTCCTGAATGCGACGAATGACTTCTCCGACAAGGCCCTTGCGGACGCAATCGGGTTTCAGAATGGCAAGCGTGCGCTCCATGTGCATAGTGTTAGCAGGCCCTAAAACGTGCGTAGTGATGCGTGTGTACGGAACGATCTGTGAACAACGGCAGCCAGTGTTCGGTCAGGCCGGATCGGATGCTACATGCCGCTCGGCGTGGTAGGACGACCGCACGAGGGGGCCGCTTTCGACATGATCGATCCCTTTGGCTTCGCCGACGACCTTGTAGTGCGCGAATATGTCCGGATGGACGAATTCCTCGACGGGCAGATGCATGCGCGTGGGCTGCAGATACTGCCCGATCGTCATGACGTCCACCCCGTTCGCCACGAAATCGTCCATCAGGTCGAACACTTCGGCTTCCGTTTCGCCCAGCCCGACCATGATGCCGCTTTTCGTGCGCAATCCTGCTTCCTTCGAGATGCGAAGCACCTCGAGCGACTGCCGGTAATCGGCTTGCGGGCGGACGCGGCGGTAAAGGCGCGGGACCGTTTCCACATTGTGATTCATGATGTCCGGCCGGGCGTCGATTACCATCTGCAGCGCCTCCCGGTCGCCCCGGAAATCGGGAATCAGCACTTCGACCGTACACCCTTCCCGCGCTACGCGGATCTTGCGGATCGTTTCTGCGAAGATCGGGGCGCCGCCGTCCTTGCGTTCGTCGCGATTGACGCTCGTTACGACGGCATGATTCAACTCCATAAGGCGGGCCGCCTCGGCGACGCGGTCCGGTTCATCCCAATCCAGGCCCTCCGGCGGGCGGCCCGTCATCACGGCGCAGAAGCCGCACGAACGGGTGCATACGTTCCCCAGGATCATGAAGGTGGCCGTGCCCGCGCTCCAGCATTCCCCCATATTGGGGCATCGCGCGCTCTGGCAGACCGTGTGCAGGTTGTGGTCCTCGATGATGCGGGCCACGTTCCGGTAGGTGGGTCCGTACGGGAGCTTGACGCGGAGCCAGTCGGGGCGGCGGCCCCGGGTATTGGCAATGTCCGGCTGCTCCACTACCGGGAGTTCGAACAGGCCCGGATCGCCGTCGCCGGAAGAGAAAAGCGATTCCTTCTTCACCCGTTCGAGTTGGATGTCGCCGGGGCGCCTGGGCTTTTCTGCGGACTGGGGGGGCATGGAACAGGAAAGGGCGCGTACGCCGGTTGGGATGGGTTCCGGAATGAATTCCGTTCAAAGATTCTCCGATGCAGGAATACGGTTGATCGCCCGATCGGATCCCCGGAATCCTTTTATGGATACTCTGACCAAGTCCACTTCGATCAGCGCTTCACGTTTGTGCGTGAAGCGCCCTTCGGGAGGCTGAGAGGAGTGCGCTGGCTGCGTCATTCCTCATTGTGCGGGGCCCGCCACACTTCTTCGTCATTTCTTGCCAGCGCACCCCTTTCAGCCTCTGAACTTTGCGGACTTAATCAGAGTATCCATGCGGCAATGGCATGTAGCAGGAAGATCGATGTTTTTTTGCAACCGTTAGCAACCTCGCATGCGTAGTACGGCTTCAAACACGGTAACCCCCGGGGATGTACGGCATATTCTGTCGGAGCATTTACAGGTGCGCGGCATGAAGCCCCTTGTGCTGGATATGCAGCGCAGCCGGGGCGTGCATCTTCGCGATGCGGCCACAGGCAGGGAATATCTCGATTTTTTCGGATTCTTTGCTTCCAGCGTGTTGGGGATGAACCACCCCGCCCTTGTTGAAGACCCGGATTTTCGGGAGCGTCTGCTGGAAGCGGCGTTCCACAAAGTCACGAATTCGGATATAGCCACCGTGCATATGGCGCGGTTCGCCCGGACGTTCGGCCGCGTGGCGATTCCGGAATATCTGCCCTATGCGTTCTTTATTTCCGGCGGCGCGGCGGCGGTCGAGAATGCCCTGAAGGCGGCGTTCGACTGGAAGGTTCGGAAAAACAGGGCGAAGGGCCGCCGGGGCGAGCTCGGAAGGAAGGTGCTGCATCTGGAGCAGGCGTTCCATGGACGTTCCGGATACACCCTTTCGCTTACGAATACGGCGGATCCCGACAAGACCCGGCACTTTCCCGTTTTCGACTGGCCGCGCATCCCGAATCCCAAAATCGTTCATCCGCTGGAGGCGCATCTCGAAGAAG
>JANQSQ010000240.1 GCA_028283985.1 Rhodothermales bacterium
TTTCGAAGTCGCGCTCCATATTTCTGAGTGCGCCCACGATGTCGCTGTCACATTTTCCGAGGTAAAAATCCTCCGGTTCCATCTCTGTCCCATTGAACGGTACGCCTCCCGCACTGAGTACCACTTCACTCAGTTTTCCTACATCCATGCGGGCGGTCCTTTGAAGCGTGGACAATTTTTCGGCAGCATCCCGGTCTTCAAGGGTGCGCACCGCATATTCATGCGAATGATTCAGTGCGGAATGAGAACGAATCACGGGGTTCAACCGTGCGGCGGTTTCTTCGCGGGAGAGGGTTTTCCCCGCCCAGCCCTTGTTCAGCAAAAGGTCTTTTATTCTCATGACACAAGGCAAATAGCCAGTGATACGGATATACGATGCACGGCGTTCATAGCAACCCCTCGGAGGCAAGGAGTATCGCTTCTTTCAGCGCGCGCGCCTTGTTGACCGTTTCCTCGAATTCGCTGTCCGGCCTGCTGTCTGCGACCAGACCGCACCCTGCTTGTACGTAGACCCGGTCTTTTTGAACGAGCATGGTTCGGATGGCGATGCAGGTGTCCATGTTGCCCGAATAATCCACATGGCCGACCGCGCCGGCATAGGCGCCTCTTGCGGACGGTTCGAGTTCGTCAATGATTTCCATGGCGCGCACCTTGGGCGCTCCGCTAACGGTGCCTGCCGGGAAACAGGCCGCGAGTACGTCCATGGCTCCTTTTCTGCGATCCAGTTCGCCGGATACCGATGACACGATATGCATGACATGCGAATACCGTTCCACATAGGCGTACCGGTCTACTTTGACGGAACCGTGCCGGCAGACCCGCCCCAGGTCGTTCCGGCCAAGATCCACAAGCATCAGGTGTTCTGCCCGCTCCTTGGGATCGGCCAGCAGATCTGCCTCGAGTCGCCGGTCTTCTTCTTCCGTGGCGCCCCGGGGCCGAGTGCCTGCAATGGGCAGCACCTCTGCCGTGTCGCGCTCGATACGCACAAGCACTTCGGGGGAGGAGCCTATCAGCGAAAAATCGTCGAAATCGAGATAGAACAGGTACGGGGACGGATTCACCTGCCGCAGCGCGCGATACAGGTTGATGCGGTCCCCCTCGTACGGCATGGAGAAACGTTGCGACAGGACGGCCTGGAAGATATCTCCCTCGTAGATATACCGCTTGACCTTTTCAACGGCTTCTTCGAACTCTGTCCGCTCGAAATTAGAGTCCATTTCTCCCTGCGTAATCCGTATGGATTCCGGCTTTGACGGGACGGTTTCCGAGATCTCCGCCTCCAGGGCGTCGATGCGTCCGGATGCTTCGGACCAGGCGTCGGCAGGGTCGGTTCCCTCGTCTACGAACGCGCAGGAGATCAGAACCAGTTGGCGCTTTACGTGATCGAAAGCGACCAGCGTATCGTAAAAACACCAGATGGCGTCCGGAATGCGGAGATCGTCCGGCGGCGCATTGGGCAGGCGTTCCACAAGGCGTACCGCGTCGTAGCCCAGATATCCCACCGCGCCGGTTGCAATTTTTGGGAGGTCGCTTGTTCGGACTTCCGTATACCGGTCCATTTCCCGTTGCATCGCCTCAAAAATATTTCCCTCCGTTTCGCGAACGGTTCCATCGGCGTCTTCGGTGGTCGTACGCGGACCAAAAGCGCGCACAATACGAAACGGGTTCTTTCCGATGAATGAGTAGCGCGCCAGGTTCTCGCCGCCTTCGACGCTCTCCAATAGAAAACAATACCGGCTTCCTTCGCGGAATGCGAGGAAGGCCGAGACGGGCGTCACAAGGTCGGCGCTAAGACGCCGGCAGATCGGCACGACCAGATTGCCCTTGTCCCGATGGGCGTCAACAAGGCGTATAAAAT
>JANQSQ010000599.1 GCA_028283985.1 Rhodothermales bacterium
GTCCTCTGGCCGATTCGGTGCGACCCGGCGGATGTTCGTTCGGCCCTCCGGCCGATCCGGCGCGATCCGGCAGCTGTTCGTTCGGTTCTCGGGCCGATCCGGCGGATACAGTGCGATCCGGCGGCTGTTTTCCGATAGCGAACCCTCGGCGGCTGGCGGATTTACTGACAGGATTGCTCTGATTTGTTTGATCTGCCTGATCGTTTCTATCGGATCCGGGTGCGGCCCGGACCGTGCATCTCCTGCCGCTTCCACCCCGGGGTATGTGGGCCGCGAAGTCTGCGCCGGATGTCATGTGGAAGCCGCGCTCGCATGGGAAGGCTCGGATCATGACCGGGCCATGGAAGAAGCCCTCCCGGAAACCGTACTCGGGGATTTCGACGACGCCGTGTTTCGCCGGTGCGGCGTCGAAACACGCTTTTTCCGGGAAGAGGACGGCTTTTTCATCCATACGCAGGGAGCCGACGGAACCATGCAAAGCTATCCCGTCGCCTATACCTTCGGCTACGAACCGCTCCAGCAATATCTCATCCCGCTGGAAAACGGGCGCCTGCAGGCTTTCACGGTCGCCTGGGATACGCAGGGCGAACGGTGGTTCTCTCTCGCAGAAGACGAATGCATCGATCCTCCGGACTGGCTCCACTGGACCGGCGACGGTATGAATTGGAATTACATGTGCGCGGATTGCCACTCCACCAACCTGCAGCGCAATTTCAATCTGACTGCCGGCGCCTACGAGACCTCCTTTTCGGAAATCGACGTAAGCTGCGAGACATGTCACGGGCCCGGGGAAGCCCATGTGCAAAACGCGCAATCCGGAACGTACGACCCTGCCTCCTCCGGCCTCACGGCCACCCTTTCGGCGCCTCACCGGCAGGTGGAAACCTGCGCGCCCTGTCATTCCCGGCGCCGGATCGTCTACCCGAATCATATCGCCGGCAATGCCTTCCTGGACCACTACGAGCCCGAACTGCTCGAAGAGGAACTGTACTTTGCCGACGGACAGATACGCGACGAGGTATACGTGTACGGCTCTTTCCTGCAAAGCCGTATGTATGCGGAGGGCGTGATGTGCGCCGATTGCCACGATCCGCATACGACCCGGCTGAAATTCGAGGGGAATGCGCTCTGCGGACAATGTCACGAAGCGACCGTCTACGACACGTTCGAGCACCTCCGGCATCCGCAGGAATCGGCAGGGGGGCAGTGCGTCGATTGCCATATGCCTGAGCGGACCTATATGGTGGTAGACCCCCGCCGGGATCACAGTTTCAAGATTCCCCGGCCCGACCTCTCCGTCCAAACCGGCGCCCCCAATGTATGCCAGGGGTGCCATGCGGACCGTTCCGCGGAATGGGCTGCCGAACGAATCGAGGACTGGCACGGCCCGGAACGCCCGTTCTCGTTCGCCGCGGCCCTTGCCGGCGGACGGGAAGGAGCTCCCGAGGCCG
>JANQSQ010000609.1 GCA_028283985.1 Rhodothermales bacterium
AAGCGCGTTCCAGTGTTTCCCGGAAAGCGCGCCGTCCAGGGCGTAAAGCAGCAGGATCGTGACCTGCCCCGGTCTTTGGTGCTTGAGTATTTTCCAGGCCATGACCGCGCCCATGGCTTCAAGATCGGCGCGTGTATGAATCCCTATATCGTGCAGCCATGCGGCGCTCTTCGGGCCGATGTTTTTCAGGTTTTCGACATCCATGGCGGGCTATGCGGTTCGTCGGAGGCGTCAAACTACGTCATTTCCGGCCATGGGGTTCATTTTCACGGAAATGCGTAGAAAATACCTGCGTTAAGAAACACCGGCTGCGGTACATTCCTTACAGTAAGGGGGTATCATGTGGGATGGATGTGTACGCTGCATTTCAAGGGGAGGATAGCATGGAAACGACTTCGAGGCTGCTATGCGGTTCCGCTCGGTCTATGGACAAAGTTCCGGATGCATCGGTTGATCTGATCGTAACCTCGCCGCCCTATCCGATGGTCGCCATGTGGGACGATGTATTCGTTTCGCAGGACGAACGTATCGGCGACCGATTAGCCCGCGGGGAGGGTCGGGCTGCTTTCGACCTCATGCATGGGCTCCTCGATACGGCCTGGGAGGAATGCAGCCGGGCCCTGAAGCCGGGCGGCCTTGCCTGCATCAATATTGGCGATGCGACCCGAACCCTGGACGGCGATTTTCAGCTGTACTCCAATCACTCCCGAATACTTGGCTTTTTCCTTGGACACGGATTTGCAGCACTGCCCGACATACTCTGGCGCAAGCAAACAAACGCTCCAAACAAGTTCATGGGGTCCGGGATGCTACCCGTAGGGGCATACGTGACCTACGAACACGAATACATTCTCGTCCTTCGAAAGGGCAGGCGCAGAAGGTTTGATAAAGAGGCAGAGAAGGATCGCCGTCGGGAAAGCGCCTTCTTTTGGGAAGAGCGTAATGTCTGGTTTTCCGATATGTGGTTTGACATAAAGGGGATCGATCAACGTCTGGTCGACACGGCGGCCCGGGAGCGCAGCGGCGCATTCCCGTTCGAGTTAGCCTACCGGCTCATTTGTATGTTTTCCATCAAGGGGGATACGGTGCTGGATCCGTTTGCAGGCACCGGGACCACGTTGGTTGCGGCGCTGGCTTCAGGAAGAAATTCGCTGGGCATCGAGATCGACGATACGTTACTACCTGTCGCACGGACTTTCATGGAGGCATCGCCGCGAATTGCCGCCGAATACAATCAACGCCGGTTGGTCCGGCATCAAAACTGGGTTCGTACGCGCACGGCAGAGCACGGCCCGCTGAAATACGCGAACCGCCATTACGGTTTTCCGGTGATGACCGCACAAGAACAGCACCTGCTGCTGGATGACATCACAGGAATAGGAATCGTCGCTGAAACCGACGGCTTGACGGTCCGGACCCAATATGGCGGAGAGACCCGGTCTGACGAGGCATCCTGGTTAGCGACCGCAGCGACAAAGCCGCCCATAATCAAGCAAAACACTCAGGTTCAGTTACAACTTTAGATGCCTTAAAAATCGAACGAGACCGTGATTCCGCTCTTTTTCTTTTCATAACGTATCAATTCGCCCTGTATCTCTTCAGGCAGCATATCCTTGACCGTATACGTTGACGGCTTAACGGAAACCGCCGTTGTGCCTATGAAACCGTCGATTCCCTGCGATTCCTCCTCGGGCGTTGCCATCCGGTAATCGACCCCTTTGCGTTCTGCAATCCTTGCCAGAATAGCTTCCTGAAAGCACAGGCCGATAAAGGTTTTGACCAGCACAAGATCCTCGACCCACGCACGCACCATGCTTTTGTCGATCTGCTGCACAGCTACCCGCAACTTCTCTACCATCGAATAGATCCGATCCGTCGCATCATCCAGCGCTTCGGGTTTTTGTGTTTTGTACCAGGCCTCCCATTCCTCATAGTTTTTCTCTCCGAATTCCTGAAACAATTCGGTC
>JANQSQ010000610.1 GCA_028283985.1 Rhodothermales bacterium
AGTTAACCCCTCTCGGCTTATGCTCAAGCAAGGCCCCCGTTGCCGCAAGGCAGCGGGGGCCTTGTGCGTTTGAAAGTTATGAAATAATTACAGGACAATGCTTAAAAATCATGTAATGATTATAACTATCTGCATGTAGTTACATAATTTTTATGGTGAGAGTTGGGACAACTCATGACGGTGCAACGCGGTCAAGTTGGGTCGTTGCCCCTGTCTGTGTGGCTGAGAGAAAGGCTAAGACCGGTGAAGTGGCTTAGTGTACGCCCCCCAAACACTATGATTACCCCAAACGGGCACGCGGCCCATATCAGCGCCGATACCGACTTGATCGAGAAATTTCTCGCGAAATACGAACGCCCCAACACGATTCGCATTTATCGCTATTTCCTGAGGCTATTCTTCGGGAAGGGAGTGGTAAACATCCAGGAAGCCAGAGCGATCACCACCGATTACGTCAACAAAAAAATCGAAGAGGCGGAAAAAGTTTTTGCACCGTCCACCGTCGAAGGCCTGGTGACCACTGCATCCCTCTTTTTCGATTGGCTTTGCGCCATAGACATTGTACGTAAAAATCCGGCGAACAAGCACCTTATCCGAAAGCGAAGGCGAGAGAATAGAGCGCAGCGCAAGATATTCGCTCTGTCGAAAGAAGAAGCCCAACGCCTACTTGACGCAACGTTCACTGGACCGAACCGCTGCAATACAGAGAAGCGCAATCATGCCATTGTCCTTACGCTGATTAATTGCCTGCTCCGACGTTCCGAAATTAGCGCTGTGGACGTAGAGCACATCCGAAGACTACACGGACATTGGGTGCTCGACCTGCCCGAAACGAAAGGCGGCATTAATCAATTCGTTAAGATACCTGTTCATGTAGTGGATACAATACAGGATATGCGAGCATACTACGGCATCGAATCCGGTCCGCTATGGAGGGCAATGACAGGCCCGACGTTGGGTACTCGCTTGAGTTCGCGGCAGATCAACTATGTCATTTGGAGGGCAGCGAAGCGGGCTGGATTGCCACCGGGAATTTCCATCCATACCCTAAGGCATACGGGATGTACGCTTGCGCTGGAAGCGGGCGCAACGCTCCATCAGGTGCAGATCCACGCGCGGCACAAGAGTATCAACACTACCCTGCGCTACATTCACCAGAGAGACAAACTCAACAACTCCGCCGCCGACTTTATAGGGATATAATCTCTGTCCTGCGGTATTTCATGAGAGAGGCCCCGCCCCGGTTTATCCGGAGCGATTCTGAAGATGTGTGTGTTTATGGCGGGCCGTAAGCGCCTGCGCCGAAAAAGGCGAAATCGTAGCGCGCCGGATCCTGTGCGCACAGGCGACGGCAATTTTCCGTCAGCTCGATACAGGCTTTCCAGTCGTTGCTCTTGCGCGTGAGCATGCCCAGACGACGGGCTTCCCGCCCCGAATGCACATCCAGGGGGAGCATGAGCTGGTTCGGCGCAATGCGGTCCCACAGGTTCATATCCACCGGCCCCGGGCGCACCATCCACCGGAGGTACATGTTCAGCCGCTTGCAGGCGCTTCCCGTTGCAGGACGCGCAAGGTGTTTCCGAAGGCGCGGCGGAGTATGCGGATGCGCGGAAAGGACCGCTTCGCCGAATCCCTGTATGGCAGGGCCGACATGGGGTGCGGAGACCGGCAAATATCGGGCAAAGAGCTCCTCCATCGTGTTGCGCCGGCGCAGCAGAATGCCCAGGTTATGCGTGAACCAGAAAAGGTCCTCCGGCTGAAATGTCCGGTGCCTGAATCCGTGCAGACGCTCAGCGTCCCGTTCCCCATCGAATTCGCGGACGAAGGCATAGGGTTGAAAACGCATCCGCTCGCAGAGATCGTTCATCTTCGCCAGCACGGTCTCCCGGCGGCCCCAGGCGAGCAAGGCGGCATATACGCCGATCACCTCCCGATCGCGCGGATCGTCGAATCCGTGGGGGATGGAGATGGGATCCTTGTCGATAAAAGCCGGCCGTTCGAAATGGCGAACGAGCCGCTCGAGGTAATGATGCGTAGCGCCGGGGATCATGCGGAACGGGATAGTTCCGAAAGCCGGGATGATGCATGATGCATAACGAAAAACGCGATCCCGATCAGGTGAGTTGCAATGCAGGCTCGTCGGCGATTACCAGACTGCGTCCGACCATACGCAATGCCCGTTCGACTTGTCCGATATGGGAACGATGATCAAGATTAAGCAGCTTGCGGATAGCGCCTTCACTCAACCCCATGCGGCGGGCCAGTTCGATTTTTGTGATACGCTGTGCCCGCATTGCCGAGTAAAGAGCCAGTTTGGCGGCGACAATTGAGCGAACGGCGATACGCTTCTGGCCAGCGATAACAGGGCTCGGGAAAGGGATATCTTCACGGCATTCAATGTACGCGCCCAATGCAGCCACAAGGGCATCCTCCGCCATGGCCAGCGCCTCGGCGTGATCACTGCCGCTGGTAAGCGCCTCGGGCACATCGGGAAAGGAAACCGAGAACCCGCCATTTGCTTCGGGGGTCAACACGCACGGGTATGCATACTGCATCAGAAATCCTCCTTTGGAATATCGAGTTGCTTCAGCATGTTACGAAACGTGCCCGCCGCCAACTCACCTTGCTTGACCGTCGTGCGATGGTTGCCAACGTACAGAATGCCATGACTTCCTTTTCCTTGCCGTGGATCATAGTGATATCCTTTGCCATGTCGTTTGGCGTAGCGTATGGCTCGCCTGAGAAATTCAGCACCTGTCAAATTCGCACCTTTATGTACGATTGTCAATAGAAATGTCTTAAAAATGGTGTATCAATGCTCGGAATCACTCCGAAGCCCGACCACTATACATATAGATTCATAATCCCGCCGGATATAACTCCAAATTTTTCAAAGGGCGTGTCCGGCAACGTGACGCCGCCGCCACAAACACGCAAAACCCCCGCCGCCTTGCGGCAACGGGGGCCTTGCTGAGAAATAATGCGACTTTTACCCTCCCCCGCTCAGAATTAGCCGAAATATGAAATATAAGCCGAGGGCCGGACTCGCTCCCGCCGCTTATTTAACCAGAACCATTGTACGCGTAATCGTCTTGTCGCCGGCTACCAGGCGGTACACGTAGGTCCCGTTCGGCAAGTGATTGGCGCCGAAGCGCACCGTGTGCCGGCCGGCGGCCTGCAGGCCGTCAATGAGCACATCCACTTCGCGACCAAGCATGTCGTACACGACGAGGCGAGCGTCGCCTGCCTGCGGCAGCGCGTAGTCGATGGTCGTCTGCGGATTGAACGGGTTCGGATAGTTCTGCGAAAGCGCGACTTCCGTCGGAAGCTCCTCGCCTTCCGTACCGGTGGTAACCCCTTCGCATGGACCACTCATATCCACGCCATCGCAAGACACCACCGTGACGGTCGTCGTCGCCGAAACCTTGTAGCGTTCACGGTCCGTTGCCGAAACCGTCACGGTCGCCGAGTTGGCAGCGGTGGGCGTAACCGTCAGCGTAGCCGCAACAGGGTCCAGCACGAGACGCATGGCCGACGTGTACACATCGTTCTCCTTGCTGATGCCCGCGTAGACATGATCGGCTACCACATCCTCTACGCCCATACTGAACAACAGTCCGCCCGGAAGCACATCGCCTTCCGCTGCGTTCGGATCGATGAAGAGCGGCATATAGTCCTCTTCCGCCTCTTCGCCCGTGAGATTCCGCAGGTGTATTACCAGCGCATCGGCGCCCGTCCTCAGCGAGAAGCCGGAAGCCAGAATGTCTCGCACAACCGGGTCCGCATTCACGATCGGTTTCCTGGCCGCCTCGACCGTCAGGTCGAAGTACGCGGGGACACTGGTCTCGTTAAGGGTGTTCGTAGCCGTGACCTTAACGCGGGTGGTCTCGGTGTCATCCCGCCAGACCGGGGTAATCGTCACGACACTGCCGTCCACTGTTATCGTGGCGATCTCGCCCTCCGGCTTCAACGTATACGTCAGCCCCCCTTTCGTGGGATCCGAGAACGCTTTCGGCTCGCCATTCCCATTGCCGTTCAGGTCTTCCAGATCGAACGTGACGGCGTCCCCGTCCGCCGCTACTTTCCTGGCGCCAATGGGGACATCCGGCACCGGCGAGGTCCTGGTTACGACCGCCAGGACGAAGACATCCTTCACGGACTTGGCGTCAGGGTACAGCCCGGTGCTGTCCGCCTCAGCACGAGTACCGGTATCCTCTATACACCTGTCCACATCCGGTTCACCCCCCGCGGGACCGCCAAGCCTGGAGAACGTACCCTTTCCATAAAAGGTGGAACCGCTCCGGCACCGCCTCCCCCTGTCCGTGGCCGTTACCGTGAACGCGGCCGAACCCGGCGCGCGGGGGTTAATGGTTACGGTAGCTGCGGAATGCCCAACGCCGCCACCCGTCACATCCGTTAGCGCAACCTTCGCAGTCATGTACGAAGTCACCCAGGTGAACTCGTTATCCGTACCCACTCTGGTCGCGGCGCCATCATCGATGCTGACGGCATAAGTCAATGCCGCGGCGTCCGCATTGCCGGCGTCCCTGACTGTAAAGTTTTCAGGATCGTCGAAGGCCGCAGTCAGATCGACTGCCGTATCCGCGCCGGCGTTCTCGCGCAGGACCATGTCTGCAAGCGGCGTATCGACATACGGATTGACGGCCGTACCTATGACCACACTGATCCGCTTTATGGCGTACTCGCCGGCAGCGTCATGGGCAAACACCCGCACGTCGGTTGCATCGCCCATCTGCGCCTTGCTCGTAAGCGCAACCGTCAGGTTGTTGCCGGATATCGCCACACGTACGACAGCTTCTCCATCGGATCCATCGGCCGCTCCTCTGCCCACCGTATCCGCCTCGGCGGTGTAGGTAATGAACACTTCGTCCGGATCGGTGAACCAGGACGTCATTGGGTACTCTTCGGACGGGTTGTCCCTCGGCGCCAGTTCTAGGCGCACCATATCTGCCTGCGCGCCCGCATTGTACCCCTCCCCGGACGCCTGACCCGTAAGCATGGGCGCATTGGCCGACACGACCTCGAAATCGACGGGGGCGCCCGGATTGCTATCGTTAATGGCGGCATCGCCATCCGGAGCCAGAACGATCCTGAAAGCGCCCGGGGTAATCGGAGAAATCACCAGATCGCCCCCGCTATCAAAGGCGACCAGGGCAAGGGTTCCCACGACAGACGCCGTGTTGCCGTCTTCGACCGTGGCAGGATTCAGCACGGCGTTCACAGTCCCGATCCGGTAGTGATGCACCTGCAATCGTTGGCTACCGGTGGGGTCGGTGCTGACTTCTATGCTGCCGCCTCCCATGCGGAGCACGTGGATCTGCGCCGTCGCCGTCGCGGAGCCCGCACCCAGGAAGCCCGCAAGCAACAGGCGCGCCGCAAAGCACCCCTTGAAACCGATGCCCCTTCCAGGAGGCCGCAAGCCGTTCCGGACCCGCCCCCCGGCGCGCGCGCGGTCGATCACATTGAATTTCCGGAAAAAGAATGTCATG
>JANQSQ010000611.1 GCA_028283985.1 Rhodothermales bacterium
CAACGGCGGAGGACGACGCATACAGGGCCGCAAGACCGTCGAGTATGTCGTGATCCCGCGTGCAAATGGATCGTTCGACATGCCTCCCGTTACCTTCGGCTGGTATGATCCCGGACAGGATCGCTATGTGACGCAACAGGCCGAACTGCCCGTTATTCGCGTTACCGGCTCGGTGGAAGCCTTGGCGGCAGGGACCACCGCGGGGGGCTTCCCCATAGATGACATCGCTGGCATACTGACAGCCCCCGGTAGCTGGCGGCCGGTCGAAGAAACGCCCCTGTACCGACACACCTGGCCGTATGCCGCACTCCTGTTTCCGCCGGGCTTCCTGCTCTTTCTGTATGTCCGGCGGCGCCATGCCGATCGGCTGTCGAGCGATACGGAGTATGCACGCGGCAGAATGGCGCACCCGCTGGCCCGCAAGCACCTGCGGCAGGCCGGGAAATTGCTGGAAAGCGCACAGCCCATTGCCTTTTACGAAGAAATAGAGCGGGCGCTGAGCGGTTTCATCGGCAACCGGCTGAACGTTCCCGAAACAGGATGGACACGCGACCAACTGGACGCTTGCCTGCACGCCGCCGGGGTAGCGGCCAGCGTCCGCGGTCTGCTGCGGGAACTCCTCGATGAATGCGATCAGGCCCGGTTCGCACCCATACTGCCCGACCGTACCGCCATGGAAAGTGCGCAGGAACAGGCCGCTTCGCTGATTGTCGCCGTGGACGAAGCCGTCGCATCGACCCGGAACGGAAAAACGAGCGGAGCAAACAAGGCGGCAATGCTCGGACTGCTCACGACGCTGCTATTTCCCTGCGCATTCCCCGTACAGGCGCAACACATTCCGGAAGCAGTGCGCCATTTCGACGAGGGGAACCGTCTCTTTCGCGAAGGCGCCCACAGGGATGCCGTGACCAGCTACCGGAACGCCCTTGAAGCCGGATACGCCAGCGGCGCCTTGTACTACAATATGGGGAATGCATATTTCCGACTGGATGAAATCGGACAAGCCATCCGATTCTACGAAAAAGCCCGGCGATACATGCCGGAAAGTGAAGAACTGGCGCATAATTTCACTATCGTCCGGGACCGGACCACCGACAGTTTCTCGCAACTGCCCGCCCCCTTCTGGCGCCCGGCATGGGATCGCCTTGTTCGCACCCTGTCACCGACCGGCATCTTCCTGTTCGGACTGCTGAGTTATGGAATGGCCTCGGCAGCCCTTGCCATGCGCATCCGCCGTACCCGGTCTCCATGGTTGCGGCGCGCAGTACTGGCCGGGGTAGTGATTACCACCTTTTTTGTCCCGTTCGGGTTCGTTGCATCCTGGGAAGAAACGCACACGACGCAGGCTGTCATGCTGGCGGATGCAACAGACCTGACCGACCGACCGAACGGATCGGCTACAGACCTGACCGTACACGAAGGCGCTGTCGTAAAGATCGTCACGGTCCGGGCCGCCTGGAGCGAAGTGCGCCTGCCGAACGGCGTCCAGGGCTGGGTTCCCACCAGCGCCTACGGCGAAATTTAGGGCCTGTTAACCCTAAAAAAGCGATGGCAAATTCGTCTCGTGTGCGTACCGATCGAAATAGCCGACGAGACATTGACAACCGGTCCTGTACAGAGTATCCTTAATAACCCCGGGCAACATCGCCGGACACGTCTGAAAAACGCGCTTCCGCCCCCCTCCGGTCCCTACAGAACCGTTTAGCCAACATGTCCGAACAGAGGTATCTCGTCACCGCGCGCAAGTACCGCCCGCAGCGGTTCGACGAACTGGTGGCGCAGGAGCACGTCACGGAAACGCTCCGTAACGCAATCCGATTGGATCGGCTGGCTCACGCGTATCTCTTCAGCGGACCGCGCGGCGTCGGCAAAACCACCGCAGCGCGCATTCTGGCAAAGGCTATCAACTGCACCAGCACCCCGGAAGAACGCGATGCAGAGGCGGAACCGTGCCGCGCCTGCGAGCAATGCCGCACTTTCGAAGAAGGACGCAGTCTGAACGTCATCGAGATCGACGCCGCTTCGAACAACCGCGTCGACGATATTCGCGACTTGAGGGAAACGGTGCGTATCCCCCCGCAGGGCGCCCGCCGAAAGGTGTACATCGTAGACGAGGTGCATATGCTTTCGACGGCGGCCTTCAATGCGCTCCTTAAGACCTTGGAAGAGCCGCCCCCCCATGTCCTCTTCATCTTCGCAACCACCGAACCGCATAAAGTACTCCCCACCATCCTGTCCCGGTGCCAGCGGTTCGATTTTCGTCGTATTTCCGTACCTGAAATCGTTGCCCGGTTAAGCGATATCTGCAAAGAGGAAAACATCCGCGCAGACGAAGCCTCGCTGCTGCTCATTGCACGCAAGGGGGATGGCGCGCTCCGGGATGCACTGTCGGTATTCGATCAGGCCGTTTCCCTGTGCGGTTCGGACATTGCCTACGCGGATCTCGTCAAGGCGCTTGGCGTGGTGGACATCGATCGGTATTTCGAAGTGACGGGCCGGATCGCCGCGCGCGACATGGGAGGGATGCTGCAACTGGTCGAAAACGCAATCCGGGCCGGGCATGACCTCCAGGAGTTTCTGGCCGGGCTGACGGAGCACCTGCGCAATCTTCTTGTTGCGCGCACGATGGAGAATACAGAATTGATCGAGGCGGCGGAAGCGACCCGGAAACGCTATGCCGAAGCCGTGGCGCCTTTTTCGGAAATGGACCTGCTGCGCCTTCTGACGCTCGCTGCCAATGCGGAAAGCACGCTCAGAAACAGTATCCAGCCGCGCCTGAAGGTAGAAACGATCCTGCTGAACATGGCAATGGTCACGCTGGGCGCAGACCTGCGGGAGGCGCTTGCAAAAATAGATCGACTGGAAACTGCAGAACCGGAGAGGCCGTCTCCCGGTAACGCAGACGCCAGGGCCCGGGCAAGCCAACGTCCGCCGGGAAAAACGGCATCGGCAACGCACAAAACCCCGACCCCGCCTCCCCTGAAAAAACAAGACACCCCAGCGCCTCGCGACGCCGACCGGCATACGCCGCCGGAGGACCCTGAACCCAAGGCCGCGCCGAAAGCACCGCCCTCCCGAAAAGAGAAGCACCCTTCGGAATTGGCGCCGCCCGCAACGCCATCTCCCGTGGCCACACCTGCAAAATCTCCCGGATCTGTCCAACAACCCGATACTTCCCCCTCCATTGCCGACACCCTGTTCGGTAAACCCCTCCTTCCACGCGACAGTATCTCACCCGAAGAAACATTGAGTGCCGCCAGGGGGCAGGATCTCGTAGCCGAAGTGGACACCGCCGTCCTTGAAACAGTCGAAGCAGACGCTATCGTTACCCCGGACGAAAATGCGAACCCCATTACAACCGTCTGGAACGACCTGTTGGAGCACGTCAAGAAGGATAAAATACAAGTATGGTCCATGCTGCATCGCGCACAGCCGGAAGGATACGACGAGGGTATTATTCACATCGCTGTTCCGGACGATTTCCACCGGCGCGTATTGACCGAACGCGCCGACTACATAACCGGGCAACTGAAGGCACTGGCGAATGTGCCGATCCATGCGATTCAATGTGCAGTACGCGAAGACATGAGCACCCCCGAAGCAGACGGCGCTCCCGAAACCGCTGCCGATTTCGATCCGTACGAATACATGGAACGCAAGCGCAAGGAAAATCCGGTGGTGCGCGAAATTTTCGACCGGTTCGGGGGGGAACCCGTCTGGTGATACCCGCAATGTGTGCGCCCATGATCAGGCGCTAAAGGTTCTTGATCTTCATAAAACGGTAAATGGTATGCCCGACGGCGTAAATATGGCCGACATGTTCGGCATGGTCATGGAAATGCAGAAGAAGATGAAGGAAGCGCAGGAAAACCTTGCCTCCAAAACCGTAACAGCCGAGTCCGGCGGCGGTATGGTCAAGGTGACCGCCAACGGCGTGCGTCGTATCACGAATGTCCGTATCGAACCGGGTGCTGTCGATCCCGAAGACGTTGAATTGCTGGAAGATCTTGTCGTAGCCGGAATAAACAAGGCTCTCGATGAAGCCGAGGAGATGGCGAACAAGGAAATGGGCGGCATTGCCGGGGCCATGCTCCCTCCGGGTATGGACCTGCCTGGATTTTGAATCTGTACACGGAACCTTGCGGCAAAGCAGCCTGCATTGCCTGGACGCAGCCCGCCCCTGAAACAGTACGTACACGCATGGGATTCACCTCCGAATCGGTTGAGGCGCTTGTCGAGCAGTTTGCCAAACTGCCCGGCATCGGGCGAAAGACGGCGCAGCGGCTGGCTGCCCATGTACTCAAAATGTCCCGCGCCGAGATCGCGGATCTGGCGCACACGCTGATCAAGGTCAAGGATACCGTCAAGCAATGTTCCGTTTGCTGCAACGTAACCGATGCGGACCCTTGCGCCATTTGCAGTTCGCCGCAACGCGACCATGCCGTCATTTGCCTCGTGGAAGAAGCCAATGACGTCCTGGCGATCGAGCGGCTCAATGAATACCGGGGGGTATATCATGTACTGGGAGGAGCCATCTCGCCACTGGACGGCATAGGGCCGGAAGACCTCCACATCGGCGAGCTCCTGCAACGCATCGACCCGACCCATGAGCAGGCCACCGCACCGGTATCGCAAAACGGGTGGGCGCCTGCCGGGGAGGACACAGAGGACATGCCCGTTCCGAATACGCATATTCCCCCAAAGGAAATTATTTTTGCACTGAATCCTACAGTGGAAGGAGACACCACGGTCTATTATCTCTCTCAATTGCTCAAACCCGCCAGCGTGCGCCTGACGCGCATCGCCCGGGGTCTGCCCATAGGAGGAGACCTCGAATACGCCGACGAAGCCACGCTGGCCCGCGCCCTCGAAGGCCGCAGCGCCCTCTGACCGCCCATGTTAACGCGCCGAGGGTCTACGCTCCTTGCCGTCCCCGTCCTGCTCATACTTGCAGCGTACGTGCTCTACCCGAGCCTGCGTACGTTCGAATTGGGG
>JANQSQ010000629.1 GCA_028283985.1 Rhodothermales bacterium
TGGCTGGTTTCTACTGCGGATACCGCGCGCATATCCCGTTCGGACACGACATATACCCGGTCCTCCGGAATCCGGAATCGTTCTGCAAGGCGGCCCTGCGCCGATTCCGATACAAGCAACGCCCGCAGTTCGGCCCCCGCGTCGAGCGCCGCTTCCACGGCCCGGACGCCTTCAACAATCGTTTCTCCGTACCGGTCGCGGTACTTTCTGTGCGCCAGCGAGCGGATTTCTTTCAGGCGGCGTTGGGAAAGACGGGTCATGGGTGCGGCGGTGATGAATCCGCGCATGTTTTCATGGGGAATAAAGATACGATGCGCGCGCACGCATCTTCTTAAGGATACTCTGATTAAGTCTGCAAGAGAGGGGTGGTTTTGATCAGAGTATCCTTTTATTTCCTTTTAGGCCGCATACTGCTATTTTGATGCCGCCATACGCTTTTCCCGGTACGGTTCCGTATCTACCGCTTGCACCCTCGTTCGTTCTGCCCTGACGCTTCACCTGTTCTGACCCCGGCCATGACGCTTCCGACCGCTTCCCTCCGCCACACCCGCAAAACATCTGTCCTCTTCGCCGCAGCGTTCGCTTTGGCCGCGCTTTCAGCCACCGCGCCTGTTCCCGCCGCACAAGCCCAGGAAATGCAATGGGAAGACTATGCGCCCCGCTCCACGCTGGTCGTCGAGAAAAATGAGGTGACCCGCGCCAAATTCCCGTTCGTGGACGCCCACGCGCACCAGTGGGGCATCGCCGAGATGTCGGGCGAAGAAATCGCCGCCATGGTGGCAGACATGGACGCAATGAACATGGCCGTCATGGTGAACCTGAGCGGAGGCAGCGGCGAAGAACTCCAGGCGAAAATCGCCGCTACGGATCTGCACGCTCCGGGGCGCTTCGTGCATTACGCGAACATCGACTTCGAGACCCTGGACGATCCGGATTTCGGCGAGAAAGCGGCGGCCCAACTGGAAGAAGATGTGCGGCATGGCGCCAAAGGGTTGAAGATTTACAAAAGCCTTGGCATGTACATCTTCTACGAGGGCGGTTCGCGGCTAAAAAC
>JANQSQ010000630.1 GCA_028283985.1 Rhodothermales bacterium
GGTCGTCATGGTGATTTCGATGGCGTGAACCCCTCCTTCCCGGATAGCGTCCACAACGCGGAGCACATGCGCAGCATCGGGCAAACGCACCACAGCCACCACGCCGGCGGCGAGAATACGCTTCAGAATCGCTTCGCGGTCGTTTACGGCGGACATACGCTGAACGGGCTGATTTTCGGATGCGAACCGGGGCCTGCCGCGCAAGACATTGCGCATCCATATCCGGAAGCGCACAACGCATTGCGCGTCATACCCAATGCGCACGGCGCGAAAGCGCAAGATAAGGCCCTGCGGCCGAGACGTAAAGAGGGGCCGTCATACCAGACGAAAAGTAGGTGCGGCTACCCGCCGGTCTACTTCATCAGGGTCGCCGCCTTCGATACGATCCCTTCCGGCGTCTCCAGCCGGTAGACGTATACGCCGCCGGGAAGATCGGCCGCATCGAATACCGCCGTATGCCTTCCCGCAGGGCGTACGCCGTTTTCGAGCAGCCGCACCCGGCGGCCCTGCACGTCGTAGACCGCAAGGCGCACATGGACCGCAGAAGGCAGCGCGTAGTCTATGCGGGTTTGCGGATTGAAGGGATTCGGAAAGGCCGTAAACAGCATAACCGCATCAGGCAGTTCGGTATCCTCCGTATTCGTTGAAGAAGGCAGAAACACGACCGCCGATATAGCATTGCCATGCGTTCCTTCCTCGTTCACCGCCCGAACCTGGAACGTGTACAGCGTTCCGCCCTTCAGGGTATCCGGAACCGTGTAGCGGTTCGCATTCGCTTCGCCCGGAGCGCTTTCCGGAATGTCCTGCCAGGGATCAAACAAGTTGAGTCCCGCACCGTACCGACAGGCGTAATGCGAGATAGCGGGGCCGCCCTGGGCATCCGCATCCTGCCAAGAAAGCAGGACAAATCCATCGCGTGGGACTGCACGGAAGAATTGAGGCGCCGCAGGCGCAATGCTGCCCGTATCGCCTCCTCCGGCGCCACCGCCCGTATCGCCTCCTCCGGCGTCACCGCCGGTGTTGCCGCCGCCGTCGTTGTCGTTCACTGTCACCGACGCGCTCGCCGCCTCGCCCGGCGTATAGCCGTCGCCGCTCGCCAGCGTGACCGTCACGCTGCCGTTCGT
>JANQSQ010000252.1 GCA_028283985.1 Rhodothermales bacterium
AACGAAAAATCTCTTCGATCCCCGCGGCTTGCTCAATCCGGGCAAGATCGTCGGGGCGCCTCCCATGACCGAAAACCTGCGCATGGGACCGGAATACGAAACGCTTCCGGTAGTGGAACAGCTGGATTTTTCCGACCAGGGAGGGTTTGCCCGATCCATCGAGTTGTGCAACGGCAACGGAGCGTGCCGCAAGCTCGACACCGGCACCATGTGCCCCCCGTTCATGGTCACGCGAAACGAGCAGGACAACACGCGGGGGCGGGCCAATGCACTGCGCGAGGCCTTGTCGGGAAGGCTTCCTCCGGATGCGCTGACCGGAAAACGCATGTATGAGGTGATGGACTTATGCATTCAGTGCAAGGGATGTAAAACGGAATGCCCCTCGAACGTGGATATGGCCCGGATCAAGTCCGAGTGGCTCGGCATGTACTGGCAAAAACATGCTCCGTCGCTGCGTACGCGGCTTCTTGCGCACATGCCGCTGATGGCGCGGCGCATGAACGGAAGCGCAGCGCGCATCGTCAACGGGTTGAACAGGCAGCGGGGCATCCGGCGGCTCCTCGAACGCACCATGGGACTATCCCCGCATCGCACGCTGCCTTCCTTCGCCGCCGAGCCCTTTACGAAACGGTTTGCGAAACAGGAGACGAAAAACGCTCCTGCAGATGGGCCGCTTGTGCTTCTTTTCGTCGATACGTTCAATAACTGGAATCATCCCGAGACAGCGCAAGCGGCAGCGGAATTTCTGCGCCGCGCCGGTTTCGCCGTACGCGTCGCATCGGAGGCGCTCTGCTGCGGACGCCCCCTGTTCACCAAGGGATTCCTGAAGGAAGCGCGCAAACAGGTCCGGCAGGCCGTGGACGCCCTGTATCCATGGGCCGAACAGGGTATCCCCGTGGTTGGACTCGAACCGAGTTGTATCCTCACGTTCCGCGACGAAGCCCGGGCGCTCCTGCCCGGAGATGCTCGTGTAGACACCCTCGCCGGGCAAGTGTTTACCTTCGAGGAATTCGTAATCGAGAAGGCGGATTCTTTTGCCGGAGCGGTGCAATGGACCGACGAAACCCGCGACGTGCTTCTGCATGAGCATTGCCACCAGAAGGCGCTTGCGGGAACGGCCGCAACCACGGCATGCCTTGGCCTGCCGCCGAACTACAAGGTGCACACCGTCGATTCAGGGTGCTGCGGCATGGCCGGCGCATTCGGCTACGAGGCGGAACACTACGATCTGTCCATCGCCATGGCGGAGCGGCGCCTTGCGCCGGCTGTCCGGAAAACGCCGAAGGATACGCTGATCGCCGCTGCCGGCACATCGTGCCGTACCCAGATTTTCGATACCACGGGGCGAAAGACGTTCCACCCGGCGGAAATTCTACTGGATGCGCTCCGGTAAAGGAACCTCTGAGTAAATCCGGCAGAAACATAAGCCCTGGAACGCGCAACAAGACTATCCAACGCCAAACCGCAAAATCGCAGCAGCGAACAGGAACCTTGGGACGCGTATTCGAACAAAACATCGGGCCCGGGATATCCTGCAAACTCGCGGCCAACCGCACGTTTATGTTTTGAGAGAAGGCGCGTCCCAAGGTCCTCGCCCATGCGGATTTAATCAGAACTTCCGTAAGGGGTTAGGGCCTCTTCGTCCCGGAGCCAGTTATTGTTTGAAATATCCACGTCCGGCAACAGGTTCTCCGGATCGATGACGACGCGCACCACAGGGCTGTCCGTGGCAAGCGTAAAAGAAGCGGTGGTCGCGCCATTCAGCCAGGACGTAACGGGAATCCGCCTCCCGATCACTTCGCCGGACTCCAGCTCGATACCGAGGAAAACCGGCATAGGCGCCAGTCCGTTGTCGCGCACCGTAATGGTCGTTTCGCCCCCCTCCACCTGCACTGCCTCAATAGCCTGGTCAAGCGTCCAGGTTTCGTAATACCACGGCCGCCAGAACCAGTCCAGATCGCGCCCGGAAACCCGCTCGAACGTATTGAAAAGGTCCCACGGGTACGGATGCTTGTACGCCCAGTCGGCGATGAACGTCCGGGTGGCTTCGTAAAACACCTCGTCGCCCAGCACCGCGCGCAAGGCGGCCAGCATCGTGGCAGGCTTCATGTAGGAAGCGATCGTAAAAGCAAGCGGAGTTGCGTGATAGCCGGAATGCCGCATGATCGCTCCCTCGATACGCTGCCGGGCCACCGTGGTGTAAATCTGCTGATCGGGGAGATAATGATTGAGGCCCGGGTGATAGTCCATACGGGCATCGTTCTCGTGGAAGGTCGTGAATCCTTCGTCTATCCAGCTGAATTGCCGCTCGTTCGTACTCACGATCATCGGAATCCACATATGGGCCAACTCGTGCGCCGTGACGTTGTACAACGCACTGTCGCCGCGCGCGTTGTAATCCCCCATCAGCGTCATCATCGGATATTCCATCCCTCCGCCGATGATCTCCGCGCCTTCCACGGCAGTCATGTGCGGCCACGGATAGGCAAAGCCGGTGTTCGCGGAGTGATACCGGATCGCATGCTGCTGATACTCCGTCACGTTCGCCCAAAGCGGCGCCTCTTCCCGATAGAACGTGTTGATCCTTGTAAAGTCCTCTTCCCCATCCCCGTTGCGGTCCCCGACGGATGTGCGGCCCGCCTCCCAGATAGACTGCTTTGTCGCGCTGAACGCGGCATCGCGAACATTTTCAGCCACAAAGCGCCACCGCAACAAACCATCGTCGGTCATGGCCGTACCCGCCTCGCCGAAATCTTCCGGCCCGATCACCTGCAGTACGCTATCGCTCTCCCATGCCGCATGCGCACGATCAAGGATGTGCGGCGCCAGCACCTCCTCAGGATTCTGCAATTCGCCGGTCGAAGCCACAATCCACCCTTCGGGAATCTCGACCGTGATGTCGTAATCGGCGAAACCGTGGTAAAATTCGGATATGCCCGTAAACGCCTCGGTGTGCCAACCCGCCACATCGTCGTACACGGCCATGGTCGGATACCAGTAGGCGAGAAAGAGCAGATTATCCCGATCGCGCCCCATACGCCCTCCTGCGCCGACGCGCGGAATATCGAAGCGCCATTCGATATCGATCGTCACGGTTTCTCCCGGCGCCATCGGCTGCGACAGCGTCAGAATCATATTGGTCCCGCTGATCCGGTAATGCGGTCCTTCGGAAAAGGGATCGAACGGCAATTCTTCTCCCTGTACGACCACGCGCCGGACAAGCATGCCCCCGGTGACCTCCGCCGCTTCGGCGCGGCGTACTCCGGGCAAATGAAAATTCTGCGTGATCTCCATGTAGAGCTGGGCAAGCGTGGCAGGCGAATGGTTCGTGTAGGTGACCGTGCCGCTCCCGTCAAGCACGCCGGACAGGGGAAAAACGCGGGCGTTCAACACATAGTCCGTCTCCTGCACCCAGTGATTCAGGCCGGGTTCTCCGGTAGGGGAACGCGTTCCCCGGAGAACAGCCTGCTGGTAATTGATGGGAGGCGTAATCTCCCAGGGGATGGGCCGATTCGCCACCTGCTCGATATGGGTCGTTTGCGCCACCCCGGCAAGGTTGGGCGCCGCGCACCCCGCAAGAAGCATTATGCCGGCTGCCGCAAAAAATGGAGCGAATGAGAAGCGATAGGGCATAAAACGTGCTCCGGCGGCAGGTTGTATGGAACCAGGGAATGGGGAAATGAAGAACGCTATCGCCGATTTGCCGGACGATCGGTTTCCGGCGGAGGCGATTCCTGCCAGGACGCAAGCCCTTCGGCAAGGCCCCACAAGCCCAGCGCCGCCCTCAGTTCCGGATCGATTTCCTTATAGATGCCATACCACGCCTTGTAACCAAACAGTTCCTGGGCGATACGTCCGCGCAGATACACCTCCAACGTCTCCCGATGCGTTTGCAATGCGTCCGCCGTAACTACCTGCGCGCTGTCCGCTTCTTCGGAAGCCTCCGTCGGCGAATCATCGAAACCGGTATCGGTGGCGTGCGCTACAAAAGCCGCCCAGAGTTCTTCGGACACATCGAACGTGGAGGCGAATTCCGCTTCCCGGTCACGCCATCTTTCCCGTACGGGCTGTTCGTTTTGCCGGAACCACTGCCGGGCAAAACTCCTTGCGAGACCACGTCCCAGTACCGTGCGCAGGGCCGGCGTGGTATCCGGCTTCACAATGTAATCGGGAAGAATGCCGCCCCCGCCGAACACGTCGCGGCCATGAGCGGTTTTGAAACGCAGCGAATCGGGGATGCTGTCCGAATACTCGCCGGGACGATAGGTCGCCTGCTCCAGCGAAGAAAACTTCTCTTCGTAATAATCTTCCTGGTCGCCGTCCTTGTACGGGGTCTGGATGAGTCGTCCCGAAGGCGTGTAATAGCGCGCGACCGTCATTTGGAGAATACTCTCGTCCGGCAGGGAAAACTGGTGTTGAACCAGTCCCTTGCCGAATGTGCGTTGCCCCACGATGAGTGCGCGATCATGATCCTGCAGGGCGCCGGCCACGATTTCGCTGGCCGAGGCCGAGTAGGCGTTCACCAGCACGATAACCGGTTCCTTTTCGAGAATGCCGGTGCGCCGCGTCCGGTAAGTGCTGGTCGTTTCCGGCCGCCGGCCCCGGGTATAGACCACGGTCTTGCGCCCGGGCACCATCTCGTCGACAATCTTTATGGCCTCGCTCATATACCCGCCGGTATTGGACCGGAGGTCCAGCGCCAGCCGCTCCATGCCCTGATCTTTCAACGCCCGCACATGCTCTATGAA
>JANQSQ010000027.1 GCA_028283985.1 Rhodothermales bacterium
AACGTGTGGTTCGTGCTGCGGAATCTCGTCCGCGCATAGCGATGCGGAACGCCGCGGTGCGCTTGCCCGGTTCGCCGGTCCCGATCAGGCCCTAGCGGACCCGCAGCCGCTGCCCCGACTTGATCGCGTCGGACCTTAACCCGTTCATGGACCTGATCCGGTCGATGCTCACGCCGTATTTCCGGGAAATGGTCCAAAGATTCTCGCCCCGCATCACGGTGTGATACACCGGTCCTTCCGCGCCGCCTCCCGGCGAGGCGCCCTCTCCGAACGACCCGTTTCCGCCGCCGCCCCGTGCATCCCCGGAAAGCCCGGACGCCTCTGCAAGCCCCGCCGGTTTTTCCTCTGTCGAGGTGAGCTCGTTCGAAACGGATACCACACCCGGCACGCGCGCCGCCACCGCGGCAGCACGCTCACGCTGCGCCCAGGTATCCACATGACCGCGCAGGATCACATGCCCGGCGACCGCCTCCGGACTGAACCGGTGCGCGCGCAGACCGCGCGTATCCACGAGCGCCAGTTGTACCTTCGCGGCCAGCGACGCATCGCTTATTTTCCCGGAAACCGACCGGTTTTCGTCCGCATAACGGTCCGCCGAAGACGCTCCCGCAGCGCCCTCGACGCTTGCATCCATCGTCGTTTCAAGCGTCTCGTCCGCCCCGGCAGCTTCCTCCACATCGGGGGACGGCGCAATCGCCTCTTCCTCCGGCGCCGGATTGCTTGTGCAACCGGAAGAAAAGAGCAATCCGAAGCACAGTACACTCAGGGTGAACCCTCCCGGCGCTATCCAACGTAATCTTGCCCGGGACATCTTACGCAGGCTCCCCGTCTCCGGACGTTTCGGCATGTTCGGCAAACCAGCGCTCCGCATCGATGGCCGCCATACACCCTGTGCCGGCGGCCGTAACCGCCTGCCGGTATACATGGTCCTGCGCATCGCCGCATGCGAACACGCCGGGGATATTCGTATACGTGGATTTGCCTTCCGTCAGGATATACCCCTGGGCGTCCATATCGAGCCACCCGTTGAACACCTGTGTGTTGGGCGTATGCCCGATGGCCACGAAAAATCCGCCCACCGCCAGTTCGGAGACCGCGTCCGTTTCCCTGTTGCGCAAAGTAAGGCCCGTTACCTCGTCGTCGCCCAGCACATCCTCCACCACCGTGCTCCAGATAAACTCGATCTTTTCGTTGGCAAACGCCCGGTCCTGCATGATCTTCGAGGCTCGCAGGCTGTCCCGGCGATGAATGACATACACCTTCGACGCAAAGCGGGTCAGAAACAGGGCTTCCTCCATGGCGGAGTCGCCGCCTCCGGCGACGGCCACCACCACATTGCGGAAAAACGCCCCGTCGCAGGTCGCGCAGGACGACACGCCGCGCCCCAGCAGGCGTTTCTCGTTTTCGAGGCCCAGATACCGTGCCGAAGCCCCCGTGGAGATGATAACCGTTTCCGCCAGTATGGGCGTTTCCCCATCCACGAGCAACCGGAACGGACGCTGCGATAAATCCACTGCGTTCACCGTGCCGTAGCGAAGATCGGCTCCGAACCGGGCAGCCTGCCCGTCGAAGAGTTGCATCATGTCGGGCCCCAATACGCCCTCGGGGAAACCCGGATAATTCTCCACGTCCGTTGTGGTCATCAACTGACCGCCGGGCTCGGGCCCCTGAAACACGACCGGTTCGAGATTCGCGCGGGCTGCATACAGCGCCGCAGTCAGTCCGGCAGGTCCCGTGCCGACAATGACCACGTTCCGGCGTTCCGCCCCGGAGAAATCGATCCCATCGAAAGCGGACATATCCGGTTCGGCGCGCTCGGTCATGGGAAAAGAGTGATCGGGGCGATCAGGAAAAGGAAAAAGGCGGAGAACCGTCAGGCAGCCTGCGCAACCAGCGCATCGAGCCGGTCAACCAGATCCTTTTTGGGAGAAACCCCGACCAGTTGACCCGCAACCTGCCCGTCCTTGAAAAACAGCAGGGTCGGAATCGACCGGATCCCGTACTGCATCGGCGTTTCCGTATTGTGATCGACGTCCATCTTGACCACCTTCGCGCGCCCGGCGAATTCCCCGGCCAGCTCCTCGACCACCGGGGCAATCATACGGCACGGCCCGCACCAGGCGGCCCAGAAATCCACAAGCACCGGCACGTCGGAGTCGAGTACTTCCTCCTTGAAACTGCCGTCCGTAACCGCCAGCGGAGTATGCGTATTCATGTTGTTTCTCCAGAATTTGGGGCGAAATAAGGGTGGGTGCAATGCCGGGAGCGCGTTGCATAGCATACTACAAAAAAGGAGCGTGTTGGTTTCCCTGCCCCGCCGCAGCATAGTGCTAACAGAACCTAATTCATATAGCCGGGAATGGCGTGGTCGTACGGACGGCGAAGGTCTTCCGCGGGCAGGTCAATAACCGGCTCGCCGTCCAGAAGAATCGTCAGATTGCCAGGGCGCACCATGCCCAGCCGCGTAAGACGCACAGACATCTCTCCAATGGCGCGTTCGATCTCAATGGCCTGTTCCGCAGACGCACTGAATACGATGCGGGATTGCGCCTCGCCGAACAACACCGCATCCCGCCTCATCCCCGGCGCGGCAAGATTAATCTCCGCGCCAGGAGCTTCCGCATGAAGCACGCACTCGGCCAGCGCCACGGCCAGCCCCCCGTCGGAGACATCGTGCGCACT
>JANQSQ010000053.1 GCA_028283985.1 Rhodothermales bacterium
GCCCAAGCGTCGACGTCATCATATTGAGCATCCCGAAGGCGAACCAGGCCACGCCCAGCGTCCAGGAAAGGCTCATAAGGAGGGGTATCCCGATCAGGCAGGCGAGCGCCGGAATGCGCACCAACTGCGCAACCAGTACACGCCGGGAAAATCGATGACCTGCGCGGGCCGTATATCCCTTGTAGAAAAAATACCCCATCACCAGCAGCAAGACGGCCGTCACGCCCGCCGCAAAGGAATTGAGCACATCGTCGGAGATCGCCCGTACTTCCACGAGTTGGCGCAGCAGCCGTCCTGCCGGCGTCACCTGCATTTCCGGGTGATAGGCGGTCGGGGCCAATTCAGCGATCAGCGTATCCAGATCGCTATACAGCGTCTCGATGAATCCGATGTCGGTCTGCGATCCGCTCGGATAGAACCGGAGCGCCATGATCGTACTGTCCTCGTTAACCGGATAGCGCTTGCCGACAATATGATCGTACACTTCCTCGAGGTCCCGCTCCGGATCGTATGCCGCCTCGTCCTCGAATTCGTCCTCTTCGTCGTCCAGATCGAAAAAAAACGGATTGGCCTCCAGTCTCGCATCGCGAATCTCGTCGCGGAGGTACGATTCCAGACTGTCCAGTTCCGCATACGTCGCGAAATACAGGGCGTTTTGCTCCAGAAACGCGGTGTCCTTCTCGAAATCGACCCGACGCAGATACGGTTCGGCCTGCGGCCCCGGCGCAAGAGCCAGCGCACGCGGAATCAACTGCTCGGCGAACGCCTTGTTGGCCTCAAACGACGGGCTCACGATCGCCACGTCCACGGTCGCTTCGCTTCCCACGGTTTCGCGCAGCGCTTCCAGCGCCTGCACACTCGGATAATCACGCGGAACGAGGTTGGAAAAATCCGTGTCGATGCGAAGTTGCCGGGCAAACCAGAAGCCCGCTACAGAAACGACGAGGGCAAGAAGCGCCACCGCCCAAGCCTGCCGAACCACCAACCGGATGAAGACGCGCAACGCGTCGGAGAGACGATTCATGGGAGGTTCGTGAGCGTAATGTTGTCGAAATCAACCTCCGCCACGGAGTCCGTATTGTCCGAATCGCTCCATAGCGTGATCGCCGTCGGAGCGTTCGGCGGCGCCGTGCCGAATATACTCCGGTAATCCTCCACCACATTGCGCGTGACCTGTACCCACTCGCCCGTTTCCTCGAGCCCGCTGGAAACCACGATGATCTTTACGTTGCCCGTCGAAATCACGGATTCCCGGGGCAATCCGGTGCTGTACACGTACTTTATGCTGAGCGGACGCCCGAGCCAGTCGGTTTTCGCAAACGACACATAAACGGCTGCGCCGGAGTCGTTGACCCGATCCTCGCGGGCGCCTTCGGGCAAACGGTGGGCGCGCCACGCCCACCGCAGATAAGGCAACTCCGGCAGCTCCCAGCGCAAGGTTTCGCCCGGCAACGAGACGCGCCGTGCCGTACCTGCCGTATAGGCGCGGAGAAAGAGATTGCCGTCTTCCTGCATCACGGAGAACCTTCCCGTGTCGTCCATAAACCGGTCCGGCGCTTCAAAACGGCGTTTCGAGCGGGAAAAGAAGCGCCATGCGGCAGGCAGACCGCCCTCGACCGCCGCTTCGAAGTTCTCCAGTATGACGGTCGTGTCGGGGGGCGCTGTGCACGACGACGGCTGCCCAAAGACCAGCAACAGACCGACTATGGGAAAAAGCGTACTCATACCTGCCGCAGCATGTTATACTGTACTCGTCCCGAATATTCCGACCGTTCTTCCTGTTCTGTACCGCAACATCCGGGTACAGGATACTTGCGGGGATAACGTGGAGATTGCGAAACGTCTTTTGATGCAAAAAGTGTTCCTGAACAGACTGCTTTTTACATATTAACGCTTTTTTACGATCAATCGGTCCTAAAGATATCTGCCTCGGTTTCGTCTTTCCCTGACCAGGGCCTGTTAGCACTAATCCGCGAGCACGTCGGCATCCGGCTCGGGCGCCGAGGGCATCCCATGGCGGCGCTCCCACCATACGCTCGACACAAAGAAACACAGGCTGAGAAGACGATTCACGGCGCTGCTAACCAGCAACATGCCGACCACCGGCGCCACCGGCGCGTCGAGGTACGGCGTAATGCTTGCCCCTGCGCTCACGAATACAAGATCGCTCGAAGGTACGAACGGCGTTCTGTTGATTACGACAAAGACCACGAGCAGGATGGCCCATGTCTCGAACGGAACGTCAGGAAGAACCACCCGCCAGGACGCTACCTGCAGCACGAATCCAACGAGAAAACGGGACACATGCGCAACTGTCAGGATGGCCAGCGTACGGCGGGAAAGCGAGAAAATCTCGTGCCGAAAGCGG
>JANQSQ010000071.1 GCA_028283985.1 Rhodothermales bacterium
TTCCTCGATTTGCTGGAGAACCGCACATCGGAAGACGGTTCGGACCTCGGCGGACAGCTCGCCCACCTCTTCCAGATCCTCGATACGCCGGAAGACGAACGCGCCAGCAATCTCGACGAGGACCTCAGCCGGTTCCCCTACGTGAACGGGGACCTGTTCGACGGATCGCTTCAGATTCCCTCTTTCGACGCCTCCATGCGGGAGCGCCTGCTCGATGCCTGCCGGTTCGACTGGTCGAGCATCTCCCCCGCCATCTTCGGTTCCCTGTTCCAGTCCGTCATGGACAAGGACGAGCGGCGAAGGCAGGGCGCGCACTACACCACCGAGAAGAACATTCTCAAGGTCATCGAACCGCTCTTTCTCGACGATCTTCGGGCGGAGTTCGCCCGGCTCAAGGCCCGAAGGGACAGTCGCCGCCTTCCGGAACTGCTCGCTTTCCAGCAGCGGCTCGGCAAACTGCGTTTCCTCGATCCCGCCTGCGGCTGCGGCAACTTCCTGATTATCGCCTACCGGGAGTTGCGCGCCCTGGAAATCGAGGTGCTGAAAGAAACCCGGCCCCGCAGGCAGATCGATGCGCTGGTCGATCTCCTTTCAGTGGTGAATGTCGATCAGTTCTACGGGATCGAGTTGGGGGAATTTCCGGTCCGGATCGCAGAGGTGGCCCTGTGGATGATGGATCACATCATGAATAACCGCCTGAGCCTGGAATTCGGGGAGACGTACGTGCGCATCCCGCTGGAGACATCGCCGCACATCGTGCACGGGGATGCGCTGGAGATGGACTGGAGTGCCGTATTGCCGCCGGAGGAGTGTTCGTATGTGCTCGGCAACCCGCCGTCCGGGGGCGCCAAGTTCCAATCGCCGGAGCAGCGCGCGCAGGTCCGGCGGATCGCGGCGCTGGGCAAGAGCGGCGGCACGCTCGACTATGTGACGGCATGGTTCATCCGGGCCGGAGAATACGTGCAGGAGAGCAAGGCGCAGATCGGTTTCGTGGCCACCAATTCCATTACGCAGGGCGAGCAGGTCGCGCAGCTCTGGCCGATCCTGTTTCGCCGCTGCGGACTGGAGATCGCGTTCGCGCATCGGACGTTCGCCTGGGGTTCGGACGCACGGGGCATGGCGCATGTGCATGTGGTGATTATCGGGCTGACGAAGTGGGGCGATGCGCCCAAAGAGAAGCGGCTTTTCTCCTACGACGATCCGAAGGGCGAACCGCACGAGAGCAGGCATGCGGTGCTTTCGCCGTATCTGTTCGATGCGAGCGGGTTGGCGGATCCGAGGGTGGTGGTACGGTCAGAATCCCGGCCGATTAACGGGATGAGGAAGCTGATCACGGGCTCCAAGCCCATTGATAATGGCTTCTACATTTTTGATTCTGACGAACGAAGCACTTTCCTGGAAGCCGAGCCGGGAGCCGCGCCTTTTTTGCGCCCTTTTGTAGGAGCTCGTGAATATCTACAAGGCAGCAAGCGCTGGATACTTGCCCTGCATGACGCCGCACCGGATATCCTGGGACGGCTTCCTCTCCTACGGGAGCGTATTGTCGCAGTCCGAGAATATCGGCGAGCAAGCAAAAGCAAGCCCACATTGAAACTGGCGGACACGCCCACGCTCTACCACGTGAACGTTCTTCCCGAAGCGCCATTTTTGGTTGTTCCGCAGGTCAGTTCCGAGCGACGGGAATATGTACCCATTGGTTGGCTCGAACCGCCAGTTATCCCAAGCGACAAACTTAGGCTCCTTCCCAATGCCACCCTCGCTGATTTCGCCCTGCTTACCTCGACCATGCATATGGCCTGGATGCGTGCGATAACCGGGCGCTTGGAGAGTCGTTACATGTACTCCGTCGGGGTGGTCTACAACACCTTCCCTCTGCCGCCCGGATTCCATACGAATAGCCCGAGCGTTGCCAAACTGGAGCCGCTCGCGCAGGCCGTGCTCGACGCCCGCGCCATCCATCCGGACGCTACGCTCGCCGATCTTTACGATCCCGACCTCATGCCGCCCAACCTCCGCAAGGCGCATCAGGCCCTCGACCGCGCCGTGGACCGGCTGTATCGCCGGAGCGGCTTCGCCAGCGAGCGGGAGCGGGTGGAGTATCTTCTCGGATTGTACGAGAAGATGATGGAGCCGCTGGTGGTGAGGGGGAAGGGGAGTAGGCATTAAGTAAAATCAACGACGGAAGCGCGGAAAACCAGATTATTCAATCAAGACCAAGCTTATGACGAAAATGATTATTTTTTCTTGCTATATTTTCAATATATTCCACATCCATACCTATTAATTGCAAAAAGCATAGTTGAAGCAGGGCCTCCATTTTAATGCATAATTTATATACATCTTCTGGATTATCAATTGTGTTTTTAGGTTTATGTCCATAATGCGTGAAGTAATTTCTAGTACTGACGATATTACCAACAAAAGAATCAATTTCTTGCTGTGTATTTAAGTTATATAAACCCTTAAACGGCTGAATCATCTTCGTAATTCTTTGCCTCAGTGGAATTTGATTAGCAAACATCAATATTTCTTTCAACAATGATCGCATTTCTGAGGATTCAGGAAATTTTGATAAAATACAATTTTTCATATTTTTAAACTTTTGACGGGGATATCTCTCTGTATCGACCTCAGAAAATTTCCTGTGAAAAACTTCCATAGCTCGTACAAGTAACAAAAATCTTTCAGGTGAATATGTATTGAACATGGATAAAGAGGTAAAATAAAGATTGAACACAGGTTCAATTTTGTCATAACTCTGAATCCATTTTTTCATGATATTACCGAATCGATCTTGAATATCAGAGTACGGAAAAAGTTGACCATGCCTATGGATGTTTGTTGGCCCCGAAGAAAAAGGAAAACTTTGGTAATATATTTTAATTGATCTGCAGGTATCATGATTTCCTATTTTCATCAATTTTTCAACTGAATAAGATTTGACAGATTGTATGTATACCATTCGGTCAATTACAAAGCATAAGAAATTGTGAATTTTATGAATCATATCTAAAAAATCATCTAGAGAGTGCAAATTTGTCGAATTTAGGCAAAAATAAACTTCCTGGGCTATATTTGCCTCAAAAGAACTTCTATTTGAACTGTAGCTAAAGACAATCTCTAAATTAAAATTTTGATAGTCACAAATTGGAATATCTTCAGGAAGCGTAAAGCGTATCAAAGAATCTTCTGATTTATCGCCATATTGCATATTAACTCCAGGAAGAAATAACCACTCTCTTAATCCTTCTATTGAAAATATCATACTTGATAACATTATTTCTTCTTCATTTTCATATTTGAATCCAAAGAATGCAAAATCAAAATGGAAAGTTATATTTGATACTCCGTAACTTAATGGTGCATAATGATTTCGTTTAGTCATTCCGCTTTTATATAGAGTAATGTCATCATTGTCAACTATGCCTGAAATAATTACAACCTCGCCCCAATCTACTTTGGCAGATCCTGTTATTCTATGCTTGGAATTGTCTGATAGATAACTTATTTCAAGTACTATCTCACCTATTTCAGAAATATGAAGAACACCGGGGAGTGGAGTTTCAGGAGCTTCAGGTAGCCAAAAGAAGCCAGTTTTTTTTATGGATTCCGAAAGTTTCATTTATATTTCCCAAGGTGCTCAGTAAAAATTGAACAAGTCTTGTTGCCCTGCCCTGGCAACGAATTAACCCGAAGTATACATCGTGAGAATTCGATTTTCAAGTCTCTGGTAGAGGCCAGCAACAGAGGTAGCCCGTGGTCCGCTTTCTCGACTGGCTCACATGTACAAGTTTAGTATTTACTCGGCACTTGGGGTCTCCGTCGTGTGATCAAACATTGATCTTTCAGGTGGGCAGATAGATCATCCCTGAGAGGATGTGGGAGCAGCACTGGCAAACAAGGTCCGCTGTCAAATCGGGACAGCTTACTTACCAACTCATGGAAAACCGGGCTACTAGTTCGACAAGGTACAGCACACGAACAACCGGCAATGCCGATACGACTGTCATATAGAGGTGGTTCGGTTTGATTGGACAGAATTCGTCGGAAATTAAGGTGTACTGTTGCGACCTTGTTCCAATGCAATCAACCATACGAAACCCATGCCGA
>JANQSQ010000089.1 GCA_028283985.1 Rhodothermales bacterium
TTCTACGAACGAAAACCGCTGCCCATAGCAGCATAACCCGACGTGGCACTACACTTAAAACCGCGAAAAAAACTGTCCAGTTTTATCGGACCACTTCTCCGATGCCGGATAAATACTAAACCAGTACGCGCAAATTTAGAAATAACTGTGGAGCCCGACTCTAAGGTCCCCACGCCAACCACATATAAAATCCTCATAGACTTCACGACAAATTGTTATGACAGCTCCTATCTCCATAGATAAACGTAGCACCTGTGGACCCAATTCTACCCCAAGACCTCCGTTAAATCCGAGATTTATTGATTGATCGAAAGGGCGATCAGGGGAATTAGCCGTGGAAGATATCTTATTATTATAATACCATAAGTCGATTCCCCCATATAGGTATTCTTTGACCTTGGAATTGAATTTTTTTCCCATTTCCAGATTATAACGACCCGTTAGACGAAGAAGAGATTCATTGTTATCGCCTAGTGCAGGGGAAATGATCCCTTGATAAGCATTGTACTGGACATTAACACCAAACATAGGAAAAATTAGAAAGTCCTTAGTTCTTTGAGGTAAACTCATAATGATATTCTCTCCATAATCATAAATAGAAAAATGTATTCCTATCCCCAACACCTTGTCTTTTTTTAGAAAAGGAAGGGTTTCTTGAGCACTTGACGGACCTGCGGATAAAAGAATAGTAGCAAGTGCTGTTAACAGCAGGGTGCGGAGAAATATCATGGTATATCGCATTAAGTTTAGGGCAAATAGACTGTGAATTCTGCATGTCCGCCTTGACCTGGGTTTCCTTGGCTATTTCAAGAGGCTCATGCGCCGGGTTTGGGAAAAATCCCCAGCCTGTATCCTGTAGAAGTAAACCCCGCTCGGCAGGTTCCCCGCATCGAAGCGAGCATGGTGCGTTCCGGCGCGCAATTCCTTCTGCACGAGACGAGCCACTTCTCTGCCCAGGACATCGTATACAACAAGAGACACCATGGCGTCTTCGGGAAGATCGAATTGAATCTCCGTAGACGGATTGAAGGGATTGGGGAAGTTTTGCCGGAGGGCGTACGTTTCGGGAATTACTTCCTCTACCCCTTCGGCTTTCAAAGCAGATGCCTCAGCGACATTGCTATCCGATTCAGTCTTGCCTTGCGGGTCGGGTGGATCACTTGGGATGGGACACGGCCCCGCTGAAGACGGCCGAACTTCTACATCCAGTTCGCTTGAATAAACGCTCTGCGAGGGGCTCGAATTATCCGTTGCTTCGACTCGGATGCGGAATCTGTCCCAGTTGTTAGCACCGAAGTCGATCGCTTGGCCACTTCCGGCCGAACTCCAGCGGTCGCATGGAATATCCCTATTACGACAGACCTGATAGTACGACCAAGCATATGTGTATGGAGGTCTCCCGCCGGATGCACCTGCGGTAAAATGCCCATTTTCTCCTTCGTGGATACATGTGGGGCCTGAAAGTCCGGCACGTGGAACCGATTTTTCCAGGTTGATCTGGAAATCCGAGTCGATCATCCACATATTATCACTTTGCTTCTCAAGTCGGGCAAATCCATAATCTTTTTCCCGTGGTAAATGCACGTAGAAGGAATCGGCCTTGGGGATAGGAAAATGAATACTACCGTCAGTGGAAGAATACCGAGCAGAGCGTACAACCACGAGATCCACTTTGGTGGTATCGTTATTTGGTCGGGTAAAATACTGCCACTCCAAATCACCAGTATTTGGCAACGGCCTTTGGGCCTTAGCAAGGACAGGAGATGTGCCACCGCTTGGCAGAGCGTGAATGAAGGCAACCGTGGTAAAATCTATTCCACTATGAATTAATTTCAGCGTCTTGATATTCACTCCTCGGCCTCTTTCATCCGAAACGTAGGTTTCTCTAGCAGTGTCGTTGTGTAAATTATAATTCGTTAGCGAACGCTCAACAGAAAATGGCTGAAGATATAATTTTTTACTGGTTTTACTTGGACCCAAGGTATTTTGATCAGATTGATATATATTATTCCAAACAACATTTTTTAAACTTTTATCACCATAAAGTAATGTGTCTGTATCTTCAGAATTACCATGATAATACATTGCGTAATCATTATTACCAGTAATATTATAACTTCTTATTACGTTGATATCAACGAGATAAGGAATTGAAGGATCTTGAATGAACAATATATCACGATTATATGTTGCGGCATATTGTGTTTGCCCTAATGCATTTTCAGCATCAAAATCTATACTGCTAGATAAAATGTCAACTTTTCCTGATGTATATCGATGTATTCTTGTTATACCTTGATGGTTAGATACTACTCGCTCTTTATCAAGAGAAACTGCAGGGGCAGGAACTCCTCCATCAAGATACAGACTATTCCTTGTCCATACCGTCATAACATTATGATCGTAATATTTATTCCAAGTACTGTTGGCGTTACCTCCTGTAAAGATGCTTAAAATATTAAGGTCGTCAAAATTACCCTTATCATAACCCGAGTCCATGAGATATGACGTGTCGTCCACATAATAAAGCAATTGCATCTGATCTCCTTGTTCGTGTCCCTCTCCCCGCACAATGGCATCGCCACTTTCGCCGTTGAGCAGGATATAATGCTGTCTGCCATCATCTGCCGTTCTTCTCACAACGACTTGCTGATGGCCATTTTCTCCAACTGTTCTCTCTTCAAATGGATTGCCAACAACCGTGGGGCGTGGATCTGCACCGGGCTTAGCACGACGAGGAATAGCGATTTCTACAGGGTAAAGCGGTGATCTACTTGCAATATGGCCAATCCACGCAAACTTTTCTCCGATCATATCGTCTCCATAATCACTAGTCCAGCGCAGCAGACTGGTGTTGTACATATTGTGTTTGTTCCCGTCGTCAAGTGGTGGCGTCTTGCCGTCCGGCGTAGAAATATCAGCTAGCCAATGGAGCGGATTCACAATAAATGGAAGTGTAAAGAGATTTCTGTAACTGGAATATTGACGGGAACGATTTATACGCAGTGTATGCAAGAATGGAATAACCTGACTTAGCGTAAGGTGGAAGTAATAAGCCCCCTCAGCCCAAAAATGCTTGCCGTCATCAGACTGGTACCCCCAATAGATTTCCCGTTGCCCACGGGATGGTAAAAGTACAGCTTTAAAAGATCGGCTTACGTAATCATCCATGTCACCATTAATGTCGTCAGGGTTATTCGTATTGTGTCGTTGCCAGGTAAGCGCTGCATAGCCGATGGCCACCTGCATTTTCAGGGGAGCATTTCCGGGTTCCAAAGTATATCTGTTAGATGCCCTATCACTAAAAATCGATGGCACCCAAGTATCAGCAAGGCCTTCCAAGTCTTGAATCAAATCTGAATAATGATTCATCAGAGCAAATTTTTCAAGGGTCGACAAAATTTTTGTTGACGTTGTATTATCATATTCGGCAATGTTGTAATACTTATAGGCATTCTCCAGTGCAAAATAAAAATCTATTGCACGAGCGACGTTTGTAACCGGCGTCGCCCACTTGATGCCATCACCCTGTTGACTTACTCTTATCTTCCACTTACGGTCCATAAGCGCTGTCCTGAAACTTTCCACGGCCTGCGCCGCCAACGGAAGCGCCGGGGTCAGGGTCGTTGGGTCGTAATCGTTGTTTTCCAGCACATACGCGGCCAGCGCCACAAAACCTCTCGCCTGCAGACGTGCAGTGTTATCGCGTATGTTTGCAAAAGAAGTTGTGTCTTGAAAACCTTCTTTCGCCAGATCGACTATTTTTTCAAAAACCGTTTTTACTTCCATTTCTGGATTGGTGCGATATACTTTTTCAAGCACCTGCTTGAGACCGTACCCTATATTGCAGTTACTGGTGCAGTCGAACCCATTGAGTGAAAGAGAAGGGTGTCTAATCTGAGTACCCTTTCGAAAACGATCATTGGCCTCCCAAGGCGGCAAACAGTCCACGATCACTGCCTCGTTCTGCGCAATCGCAGGCTGAGCGGCAGAGGCGAGCAGGAGCAGTATGAGCGCAGCGGCTTGCGCCATAATCGCGAGGCCGTGTTGCAAGACGCCTGCCGTTGTGGGTGCAAAGAGTACATTTCTCATTACAGGCAAGCACTTCATGGTTCGGGCGCTACTGTCTTTTACAGAGCATAAGTGACCGCAAGCGTGGCCGTGACGGAGTTGTTATTGGCGTCGGTCACCGTCAGTTCTATCGTCGTCGACTCCGACAGCGTGAGCGTAAGGTTGCTTGCGGTGCCGCCGGAGACCCACTCCCGGCAGGGTGGCGCAGCCCTGTCGCCGGGTCCCGGATTGGAGCAAAGCCTGTCATAGCGCCAGCTGTACGTATAGGGCGTAGCGCCTCCGCTCACGTCCGCCGTCCACTCACGGCTTATTCCGAGGCCGACTAACGACGGCCCGCTGATCGAGGCAGTAAGCCCCGAAGCAACGGTGACTGTCACCGCAACGTGTTGCGATACGCTTGCATTCGACGGATCTTTCGCTGTCGCCGTCACGGTTGTATAGCCTACCCGGACGGGCCTGATTGTGAGCGTACTTCCCGAGACGCTCGCGTCCGCCGGACCGATAGGTCCCTCCGTAGCCGAGTAGGTCAGGTTATCGCCGTCGGGGTCCGAAAAATAGTTGTCCAGATCGAATGTGGCCGACGAACCGTCTTCGGCCAGCGTCTGATCCGGGATGTCGTCGTCGACTACAGGCGAACGGTTAGGAACCGTCACCTCGACGGTTTGCGACACGTCGTCTTCTCCATCGTCGGCCGTCACCGTCACCGTGGCGCTCCCTGGCGATTCGGGCGCGATCATAAGCGTCGATCCCGATACGCTCGCCGTCGCCACGCTGCTATTCGACGACGAAGCCAACCAGGTCAGGTTATCGCCGTCAGGATCCGAAAAATAGTCGTCCAAGTCGAACGTCTCCGCCGCGTCGTCCGTGTTCAGCGTCTGATCCGCAATATCGGCATCCACCTCAGGAGGACGGTTGGAAACCGTCACCCCGACGGTTTGCGATACGTCGTCTTCTCCATCGTCCGCCGTGACCGTCACCGTAGCGCTTCCTTTCGCGATGGGCGTAATCGTGAGCGTCGATCCCGATACGCCTGCCGTCGCCGCGCTGCCGTTCGACGATTCGGCCTCGTAGTCTAAAGTATCGCCATCGTCGTCCGAGCAATAATTGTCCAGATCGAACGTGACCGCCGAGTCGCCCAGGGTCAGCGTCTGGTCCGGAATGTCGTCGCACACAGGCAAATTGTTAGGTGGTGGGTCAACGACCACATCCATCTCTTCCACCGTCACCTCGACGGTTTGCGATACGTCGTCTCGTCCGTCGTCCGCTGTCACCGTTATGGTCGCTCCGCCTATCGCCACGGGCCTGATCGTAAGCCTCGATCCCGATACGCTTGCCGTCGCCACGCTACTGTTCGACGACGAAGCCGAGTAGGTCAGGTTATCCCCGTCGGGGTCCGAAAAGTAGTCGTTCAGTCTGAACGTGGCCGACGAACCGCCTGCGGTCAGCGTCTGGTCCGGGAGGT
>JANQSQ010000102.1 GCA_028283985.1 Rhodothermales bacterium
GAGGAGGAGAAACGCACGCTCTACACGCTGTATTCGGAAAGGGCGGAGCGCCTGCACGCCATCGAGCAGTTGCTCAAGGCCTATACCCTGTACGAGAAAGACGTGGAGTACATCGTACAGGAAGGACGGGTTCAGATCGTCGACGAACATACCGGCCGGGTGCTTTCCGGCCGGCGGTATTCCGACGGGTTGCACCAGGCGATCGAAGCCAAGGAAAAGGTGCAGGTGCAGGCGGCGACGCAGACGTACGCCACCATCACGCTTCAGAATTATTTCCGGATGTACGACAAGCTCTCCGGCATGACCGGCACCGCCGAAACGGAAGCCGAGGAGTTCTGGAAAATCTACGAGATGGATGTGGTGGTTGTCCCGACGAACCGGCCTATCACGCGAGACGATCTCGACGATCTCGTATTCAGAACGAAGCGCGAAAAATATCGCGCCGCCATCGAGAAAATTTCCGAGTACAACCGGGCAGGCAGGCCCGTCCTGGTGGGAACCACCTCCGTGGATGTGTCGGAAACCCTGTCCCGTATGCTCAAGCGGTCGGGCATTGGCCATAATGTGCTGAATGCGCGCCGCGATCGGGCGAAGGCAGAGGCCGATATTGTGGCCGAAGCCGGGCAGCGCGGGGCTGTGACGATCGCCACGAACATGGCCGGGCGCGGTACGGACATCAAATTGGGCCCCGGCGTGCTCGAGGCGGGAGGACTGGCCATTCTCGGTACCGAGCGGCACGAGAGCCGGCGGATCGACTTGCAGTTGCGGGGCCGGTCGGGACGGCAGGGGGATCCGGGCGAAAGCCAGTTTTACGTATCCCTCGAAGACGATCTGATGCGCCTGTTCGGTTCGGACCGCGCCGCCAGGGTGATGGACCGCCTGAACATGGAAGAAGGCGCCGTCATTACGCATCCGTGGGTGAACAAGAGTATTACCCGGGCGCAGAAGAAAGTCGAGCAAAACAACTTCTCCATTCGCAAGCGCCAGCTCGAATACGACGATGTGCTCAATTCGCAGCGGCAGGTGATCTACGACCGCCGCCTGCATGCGCTCAAGGGGGAGCGGTTCCACGGGGAGATCCTGGAAATGCTTCAGGATGTCATTTCGAAGGTGGTGGAAAAACACTATGGGGAGGGCACGCTGGACGAGTTGCATGAGGAGATCCTGCGCAAGCTGGCGTTCGAGTTCGAGCTCGAACGGGAAAGGTTTGTGCAACTTGGGGAAGACGGCGTGGGGCAGTTGATCTACGATGAGGCCATCTCGTTTTACCGGGGCAAACGGGACGCATTGTCGCGCCCGTTCCACAAGGGCATGCAACAGGTGATGGAGCAGGATGAAGAGCGCCGCCCGGCCCGGGTGTTCGTGGATTTCACGGACGGGCGCCGTCTGCTGCGGGCGGTGGTGAAGGTGGAAGAGGCGGTAGGTACGGAAGGGCGCATCATCAACGATACGCTCGAGCGGACCGCCATGCTCAATATCATCGACGAGAAGTGGATGGCGCACCTGCGGGAACTCGATGAAATAAAGGAGGGGATCGGACTTCGCGCGTACGGACAGCGAGATCCGCTCGTCGAGTACAAGATGGAAGCGTTCAAGCTTTTTGCGGAGATGATGGGGACGATCAACGAAGAGGTCGTTTCTTTCGTGTTCAAGGCGGGACCGCTTGTCGCCGAACAATCCGCCCGGTCTGCCCGCACTGCTCCTGTGCGCCGCCGTCTCGATCCGAAGCGGGCGCGGGCGCGCCACGATTCCATGGAGCCGACCTACGGCGTCAGGTCGGGCGGAGGGCAGGCCGCGTCTGCCGACCGGGACCCGACCGCTCGAAAGGAGACCGTCGTAGTGGATCAGAAAATCGGGCGCAATGAGAAAGTGACCATCCAGAATCCGTCTACCGGGCAAACGCAAACGCTCAAGTACAAACTTGCGGAGCGAAAAATTGCAGAGGGATGGGTGCTGGTTTCCTGAACCGGGGTTATGTTCCGGGGTGTTTTCTTGTCTGTTGCTGCGGAGATCCTCGTTTTAAGCCTTTCGCGCTCCCTTGCTGAAGTCTCTTTACGTCCGCGATTACGCAATCATCGAGGAGCTCCGTGTCGAGTTCGATGCGGGGCTTACGGTCATTACGGGTGAGACGGGCGCCGGCAAGTCCATTCTGATCGGGGCGCTGCAGGCGATTCTGGGAGAGCGGACATCGCCTTCCGCCATCCGATCCGGGGCTGCGAAGGCGGTAATAGAGGGGATGTTCGATCAGGCGGACGATCCGTTCGTGGCGTCTTTGCTTCAGGAATATGCGGTGGATCCGGCCCCGGTAATGATCCTGCGCCGGGAAATCACGCCGTCGTACAGCCGCGGCTTCATCAACGACTCCCCCGCTACGCTACAGGCAATGCGAGCCGTTGCCTCCCGCCTCATCGATTTGCATGGGCAGCATGAGCATCAGTCGCTGCTGAATGTTTCCACGCATATCGGTCTGCTGGATGATTTTGGACGGCTCGGAGAGGCGTGCGAATCATACACGGATCATTTCCGAAGTTTCTCGGCGCTGCTTGCCGAACGGGACGTGCTGACGGCCCGGCAGCGCGATATGGAGGAAAAGCGCGCGCTCCATGCGTTTCAGATCGAGGAGATCGATCGGATATCGCCCCGGGAAGGGGAAGAAGAACTTCTCGAAAACGAGCGGCGGGTGCTGGAGCATGCGGAACGTCTGCACGAGGCATCCGTCCGGCTGAGTTCTGCCTTGTATGAGGGCGGACATTCCATCCATGATCAGCTGGTTGCCGTACGCGACGAACTGCGCGAACTGGCGGAGATCGATCCCCGATTCGTGGAAATACTGGGTGAGATCGATTCCGCCTGTATCGTCACGGCGGAGACGTCTTCGTTTCTGAAGCAGTACGGCGAGCAGGCGGCGTTCGACCCGGAGCGGCTCGAGGAAATAAGGACCCGGCTCGTCGATATACGGGGACTGGCCCGGAAATACGGGGGTACGCTGGAAGCGGTTCTTGAACACCGGCGCAGGATCGGTGAGGCCCGGGACGAGGCGGAGCAATTCGACGAAGCGCTCGATGCCCTGGCGGATCGCATCACGACGACACAGGAGCGTTTGTCGGAAGCCGCCGTACGCCTGAGCGCGCGTCGCAAGGAGGTGGCCCATGCCATCCGGGAAGCGGTGGAGGAGGAATGCAGCAAGCTCGGCATGGTCGATTGCCGGTTCGAGGTCCGGTTTTCCGTGGATGAGGACCCGGAGGGCTGGATTCTTGCAGGGGATCGGCGCACGGCGGCGCATGCCTCGGGCATGGATCGTGTCGAGTTTTACATCTCGACGAACAGGGGGGAAGCGTTGCGGCCGCTTGCCCGCGTGGCTTCCGGCGGGGAAATCAGCCGCATCATGCTGGCTTTGAAGACCGTACTGGCGCGAAGCGAGGCGTTCCCGATTCTGGTGTTCGACGAGATCGACACAGGTATTTCAGGAGCGGTAGCCAGCAAGGTAGGGCAAAGCCTGCACGCGCTGGCCGCAAACCATCAGATTGTCGCCATTACCCATTTGCCCCAGATTGCGGTGCAGGGGGATACGCACTTTGTGGTCGAAAAATATGTAGAGGGGGATCGTACGAAAACGCGCATACGGCGACTGGTCGAAGACCAGCGGGCAGAACATCTGGCCGGACTGATGGCCGGCGCCGATGTTACGGATGCCGCGCTGCAAAGCGCACAGGATTTAATGGAAGCCAGCCGCAAGGGAGGGGCATAATGGCGGATATTCGTTTCGGAACAGACGGCTGGCGCGCCGTGATCGCGGAGGATTTCACGTTCCGCAATCTGCACAGAGTGGCCCATGCGACCGCCGCATGGATTCTTGAAAAATCCCCTGCATCCCCGAAGGTCGTGGTCGGCTACGATACGCGGTTTCTCGGGCGTTCCTTCGCGGAATACGCGGCCCGCGTGCTGGCCTCGGCGGGTATCGGGGTGCTGTTGCCGGAATCGTTCGTACCTACTCCCGCCGTAAGCTGGGCGACACGGGAATTCGGGTGTGCGGCCGGTATCGTCATTACGGCCAGCCATAATCCGCCCGAATATAACGGGTTCAAACTGAAGGCGGATTTCGGCGGGCCGCTCTTGCCGGACGGCGTCGCCGAGGTGGAAGTCCGGATACCCGCTGCGGGGGATGCGCTGTCTGCTCCCAAGCCGTTGGATCTGTTGCGGAGAAGCGGAGGAATTATAGCGCAGGATCTCACGACAGGTTATCTGGGTTGCCTCAGGAGCCGCCTGGATATCGATGCGATTCGCGCTTCCGGTCTGCGTGCCGCGCACGACGCCATGTTCGGCGCCGGGCAGGGCGTTTTCACCGAATTGCTCGGCGCCGGGCAGGTGGCGGCGTTGCGGAGTACGCACAATCCGGGGTTCGGTGGGCAGCCGCCGGAACCGATCGAGCGCAATCTGGAAATGCTTTCCGAGGCCGTTGTTGCCGAGGGATGCGCCGCGGGCATTGCCAACGACGGCGATGCGGACCGGGTGGCCCTCTTTGACGAACGGGGAAGGCTTGTGGATTCGCATACCCTCCTGGCGTTGCTCGTCAGATATCTTCACAAGGATCTCGGGATGTCGGGCCGGGTTGTCAAAGCCTTTTCAAGCACCTCGATCATCGATCGCATGGCGGAAGCGTACGGGCTTCCCGTCGAGACGACCCGGATCGGTTTCAAGTACATTGCCGGGCATATCGTGAAGGGGGATGTGCTTCTGGGAGGCGAGGAATCAGGGGGCATTGCCGCACAGGGGCATATTCCGGATCGGGACGGTCTGTACATTGGTCTGCTTGTGATGCAGATGATGGCGCAACGGGGCAAACACCTGTCGGAACTCGTGGAGGAACTGCACGAGGAGTTCGGCGCGCAAGCCTACCGCCGCATTGATTTTCGCACCACCGATGCGAAAAAGGCAGGCATACTGGAGCGGCTCCGAAAGGGCAACGGGCCGGAGGCGATCGCAGGCTCTCCCGTG
>JANQSQ010000260.1 GCA_028283985.1 Rhodothermales bacterium
TGTCTCCATACGGCGTTTTCCGGAAACCTGCCGGGCCGTCCGGCGTGTTCACATGTACCCGAAGTAACTCCTTACCTTCTTCGCGTCATGCTGTCCCTCGCCGTTATTCTGATCCTGAGTTATCTGGTCGGCTCCATCCCCGGCAGTGTTTGGGTGGGTCAGTGGATGCACGGCGTGGATATCCGCTTGTACGGGAGCCGAAACGCCGGAGCCACGAACGTTTTCCGGGTGCTTGGATGGAAAGCCGGCATACTGGCTGCGCTCGTGGACCTGGGGAAGGGGCTGCTGGCTGCGGGCGTGATTGCATCGCTTCGCCTGGATGCGCTTCCTGCGGGGTTCGCCGTCTGGCAAATGGAAGTGGTGGTGCGGCTTCTGGCGGGCATAGCGGCCATTATCGGACATATGTATCCGGTGTGGGCCGGTTTTCGCGGAGGCAAGGGCGTAAACACCGCCGCCGGGGTCCTGTTTGCCCTGACGCCGGCCACCATGGGGATTACGCTGGCCGTTTTCCTGATCGTGCTTCTTTCCTCGCGGTACGTTTCGGTGGCGTCGATTTCGGCGGCTGCTGCGTTCCCGTCCGTAGTGGCCATTCGGCGCTATGTGTTCGACATCGAGCGGGTCGATCCGAGCCTGCTCGTTTTCGGGATTGCGATCACGGTGGGCATTGTCCTTACGCACCGGACCAACATACGCCGATTGCTCAAGGGAACGGAGAATCGGATTCGTTCCTTCCGTCCGGCGAAGGGCATGAAAGGCCGTGGCGAGTTGTAGCGAGAGGGCGTCGTGGTGACCAGACGCATCGCCATGCTGGGAGCGGGTAGCTGGGGGACCGCGCTCGCTATCCTGCTTGCAAAATCGGGCCACGATGTCGTGCTTTGGGCCCGGCGCCCGGAAGCTGCCGAGGCCATGCGCCGTACGCGGCGGAATCCTACCTATCTGACGAGCGCCCTGCTTCCGGACAGTGTTTCCATTACGTCGGATATCCGGGAAGCCGTGCAGGACCGCGACCTGTGGGTTTTCGCCATGCCCGCACAGGCGGTGCGCGCCTGCGCCATGCAGGTGAGGGAGGAGACAAGGAACGATCTGGTCTACGTATCGGTGGCCAAGGGCATCGAAGTCGGTTCGCTGTATACGACGACAAGCGTCCTCGCCGATGTGTTGCAGTCCGTGCCGCCGGAACGGCTTGGCGTGCTATCGGGTCCCAGTCACGCGGAGGAAGTGGCCGAGGAGAAGCCTACCACGGTGGTGGCCGCCGCCCGTTCCGAGGATACGGTCGGGGAGATACAATCCGTATTCGCCGCGCCGCGCTTGCGGGTGTACCGCAATCCCGACCTGCTGGGCGTCGAGATCGCCGGTTCCGTGAAGAATGTCATGGCGCTGGCGGCCGGGATCGGGG
>JANQSQ010000131.1 GCA_028283985.1 Rhodothermales bacterium
CGTCGGGGAAACCGAGCGCGTTCCCGAGGTCGAAACCGAGCCGATGCCCTGATCGATCAATACGCTCGTAGCGTTCGACGAAGACCAACTCAGCGTCGAACTGCCCCCGCGGTTAATCGTGCTCGGAGAAGCGGAAATACTCGCCGCAGGAGGCACGCGAACCGTCACGGTTGCCCGGTCCGTATCCGTCCCCCCGGAACCCGTCGCCGTGATCGTGTACGTCGTCGTATTCGTCGGAGAAACCGAGCGCGTCCCCGATGAAGAAACCGAACCGATGCCCGGACTGATCGATACGCTCGTAGCATTCGACGACGACCAACTCAGCGTCGAACTGCCCCCGCGGTTGATCGTGCTCGGGGACGCGGAAATACTCGCCGTAGGAGGCACGCGAACCGTCACGGTTGCCCGATCCGTATCCGTCCCCCCGGAACCCGTCGCCGTGATCGTGTACGTCGTCATACTCGTCGGGGAAACCGAGCGCGTTCCCGAGGTCGAAACCGAGCCGATGCCCTGATCGATCAATACGCTCGTAGCGTTCGACGAAGACCAACTCAACGTCGAACTACCGCCCCGGTTGATCGTACTCGGTGACGCGGAAATACTCACCGTAGGAGCAGGATTATTCACCGTTACGGTTGCCTGGTCTGTAGCCGTTCCGCAACTACTCGTAGCCGTGATGGTGTAGGTCGTGGTGCTCGTCGGGGAAACCGAGCGCGTTCCCGAGGTCGAAACCGAGCCGATGCCCTGATTGATCGATACGCTCGTAGCATTCGACGAAGACCAACTCAGCGTCGAACTGCTCCCGCGGTTAATCGTACTCGACGAAGCGGAAATACTCACTGTCGGAGAAGGACAAACCACCGTCACGGTTGTCTGGTCCGTATCCGTCCCCCAAGAACCCGTCGTCGTGATAGTATACGTCGTCGTAGTCGTTGGAGAAACCCGCCGAGTACCAGATAAGGAATCAGAATCAATACCAATGTCCGGACTTATTGACACGCTCGTGGCATCGGACAACGCTGACCAACTGAGCTGCAAACTACCCCCGCTGTTAATCGTGCTCGGAAACGCGAATATAGTCTTTACCGTTACAGTTGTCTGGGCCGTATCCCTACCCCCGGGACCTATCGCCGTGATCGTGTATGTCGTCGTAGTCGTTGGAGAAACCCGCTGAGTACCAGATAACGAATCAGAATCAATGCCAATGTCCGGACTTATTGACACGCTCGTGGTGTTCAATGACGACCAGTAAAGCATCGAACCATTCCCGCGAAGAATCACACTCGGCGATGCATACACGCTCACCGTTGGTGGTGGAACCGGCTCTGGAGGACTGGCCGTACGCCAATCAACCATTTTATATACGCTGCCATCCACAAACCCCAGCAATTCCACATCGGAAGAATTACCACATCCCGGGATTGATTCTTGTAGTTCTGCACTTCCAAAAAAAGTATCGTACAGCTGCGCATCGATATCAAGGCTATTTTCACTAATCACAATGCCTAACTGTCCATCCTCGCAAGTACCTCGCCTCCAGAGTATATTTCCATAATTTCCTTGAGTTATTTTGGATAATCTAGCATCTACTTGTCGTGTGATACTAATATCATTATTTTGTCGTGTGAATTCCGTATCAATCTCGAGCCCATCACCATGCCTAGGCATTAAGAAAAGCAAGACATCACCAGCACCAAAAGATAGAGCGTATAAAATATCTCGAAGCATGTCAGGAGCGGATCCTTCCGCTTGGTTTAAGGGTTGAGGATCTACATGTACTGCAAAATTAAACTTATTTTGATAAGAAAAAGTGTTATCAGAATACTCAGTGTAATTATAATCTGCATGCCAAGACTTTATAGTAAAGCTCCGCCTTTCCGGATTTCCATCAGAATTCAATATCCGACCATGTAACTCGTAGAGTCCCAAAGAAGACGCAGCCTTCCCAAGAACACCGCCTTCATGGGCAACACTATCCTCAACAGCTAACGCCAGCTCGGATTGTCTCAAATCATCTAATCCGCCCGTTATATCGTCTTCGCACGCGCTCAGCGTCAGAAGCGAGGCCGTCAAGATTGCCATTACCGTGATGATCCGGAATGTATGCCTCATTGGATGACTCATGATGAACGTAGGCTATGATCGTCGTATATGTGCTTTCGAAAGAAACGTGGCGATAATAGCAAAAAGACCAAGTGAAAAACAAGGAAAAGATGTGCTTCCCTTGTTTTTCACAGATGCCAAAATCTCCAGAAAAACCCCTGGAACCCACCTCATACATCTACCCTGCGCACATCCTCGATGCCGTCCAGCGCCGCGATTTCCCTGACCACCGTTGCCGGAACCGCCTCGTCCACGGTAACCGCCGTCAGGGCAATTTCTCCCTTGCCGGCCCGCCCCAGCGCCAGGGCGCCGATGTTGATATCGTTGCGGGCCAGAATGCTCCCCACTGCCGCCAACATGCCGGGCCGGTCCACATTCCTGTATACGATCATGTGGCCTTCCGGCTTGATCTCCAGCCAGTAGTTGTCAATGCGCACCAGGCGCTGTTCCTCGCGGTCGAAGATCGTACCCGCCACCGTGCGGCGGCCATCGTCCGTTTCCAGACCGATCTGCAACAGGTTCGTGTACCCGCCGGGCGCCGTATCCCGTGCTTCCGTCACATGAATCCCCATATCCTCCGCAAGAAACGGCGCATTGATCAGATTCACGGGTTCCGTGACCCACTTCGACAGAATCCCGCGTACGGCGGCCACCGTCAGCACTTCGGAATAACGGCGCGGGACATCTCCCCGACACCCCACGGCGATCCCGCGGATACGCGCCCCCCCCAACTGGCCGATCAACTGGCCAAGACGATCGGACAGGCTCAAATAGGGTTGCACATCCGGTTGCGCCGCCATCTTGATAGCCAGCGCGTTGACAGGCGTATGCACCGCCTCGCCGCATAGTGCGCGAATGACCTGCTCGGTGATCTGCACGGCGACTTTTTCCTGGGCTTCCTCGGTGGAGGCCGCAATATGGGGGGTGGCGATGACCTTCGGATGCCTGAGCAATTCCTGCAGTTCGGCGGGCGGCGGCTCTATGGAATACACGTCGAGCGCCACGCCCCCCACTTGTCCGCTATCCAGCGCGGCAAGCAGATCCTTTTCCTCGACAATGCCCCCCCGGGCGCAATTGACAATACATACCCCCTTGCGGCACTGCGCAAACGTTTCCTTCCGGAGCAGGCCGCGGGTGGCGTCGTTCAGCGGCGTATGTACGGTAATGAAATCGCTCCCGGCCAATAACTCGTCCATGTCCACAAGGCGCACTCCGAGACGCTCGGCAGCCTCCCGCGACAACACCGGGTCGAACCCGATCAGTTTCATTCCGAAACCGGCCATGCGCACAGCCACTTCCCGTCCGATTTTACCCAAACCCACAACGCCGAGGGTCTTTTCGTACACCTCCGACCCGGTGAACGCCTTGCGATCCCACTTGCCCTCCGCAATAGAGCGGTTCGCCTGAGGCACGCGGCGGGCCATGGAAAGCAACAGGGCGCAGGTGTGCTCGGCGGTCGAAATCGTATTGCCGGAAGGCGCATTGATCACCAGTACGCCCCGGCGGGTGGCCGCAGCAAGATCTATATTGTCCACCCCGACCCCGGCGCGCCCTATCACCTTCAGGTTGCCCGCCGCTTCGATAAGGTCCGTTGTGATGGTGGTGCCGCTGCGAATGATCCAGCCGTCCGCCTCCGCGGCCGCTTCCCGCAGCGCCTTTGCGGATTGCTTCAACCGGACATCGGGGGTAATGCCGCGGGCTTCCAGCATGTCGATGCAGATCGGATCGACCGCATCGGTGATGAGCACCTTCATCTTTTTTTCGTCATGGTTCCATGGTTGCCATCGTCCCGATCCATTCCGCCAAGGCGGGCAGTCCCCGTTTTGTCTTCGACGAGGTCAGAAAAACCGGGATTTCCAGTCCGAACGTCGAAAGCGCCTCGTGCATGCGGTGTTCCGTCTTCACACGATCGTTACCGGAAAGTTTGTCGCACTTCGTAAGCGCGATAGCGTAGGGCGCGTCGCCCGCGCGCATCAACCCGATAAAATTCCTGTCGAGTTCGCCTAACTCGTGCCGGCTGTCCACAAGGTGAACGATCAGGCGCAGCATATCGCGTTCCGCAATGTAGCGCTCGATGAGCCGGGCCCAGCGCACGCGCTCCTGCTTTGAGATTTTCGCATAGCCGAAGCCCGGAAGGTCCACGAAATACAGACGCTCGTTGACAAGGTAATAATTGAATTCCCTGGTCTTGCCCGGCGTCCCGCTCGTCCGGGCCAGCCCCCGGCGGCCTGCAAGCGCATTCAACAGAGAACTCTTGCCCACGTTCGAGCGGCCGGCGAACGCAACTTCGGGCCGCCCGTCCGAAGGAAGCCCGCTCCAGGACGCCGATCCCTTGACGAACGTAATTTCCCGAATATGCAAGGGGCGCCTCGTCCGGATGGTCTGATTTACGCGGTAGTCAACCGATCCTTCACCGTCTCGCCGATCACCGCCGGGTTCTCGATCACCACCACTCCGGCTTCTTCCAGCGCAGCAATTTTTTCTTCCGCCGTACCCTTGCCCCCGGAAACGATGGCGCCGGCATGCCCCATCCGGCGCCCGGGAGGCGCCGTCCGGCCCGCAATGAATCCGAAGACGGGCTTCGTCATATGGTCTCGAACGAAGGCCGCGGCTTCTTCTTCCGCCGTACCGCCGATTTCGCCAATCATTACCACGCTCTCGGTGTCGTCATCTTCCTCGAACAACCGAAGGATATCCACGAAATTCGTCCCGATGACAGGATCCCCGCCGATGCCCACCGCCGTACTCTGGCCGAGGCCTTGCCGGGTAAGCTGATCTACCGCTTCGTACGTCAGGGTGCCGGAGCGAGACACCACCCCTACGGATCCTTCCCTGAAAATCATCGCCGGCATGATGCCGACTTTGGCCTGATCGGGGGTCAGGGCTCCCGGGCAATTCGGGCCGATGAGGCGCGCGCCCTGGCGCTGCACATAGTGAAAAACCGGGATCATATCCTCTATGGGAATGCCTTCCGTGATACACACAATGACCTG
>JANQSQ010000132.1 GCA_028283985.1 Rhodothermales bacterium
AATCGGCCCGCTCGATTCCCCGCAGAAGCGCCTTGCCGCGCCCGGTCACTGCAGCGAAGCCGCCGTACGCCGCGTCCACATGCAGCCAGATGCCTTCCGCCTCGCAGTAGTCCGCCATCTCGTCAAGCGGATCGATGGCCCCCGTACTGCCCGCACCGGCATTCGCACACACCGCAATGGGGTTAAACCCCGAAGCGCGGTCCGCCGCCACGGCGCGGGCGAGCGCCTCCACGTCCAGACGGTAACGCCCGTCGCAGGCGATCTTTCGGATGCACTCCGCGCGAACGCCGATGATGCGGGCCGCGCGGACCTGCGCACTGTGACTCTGGTCGCTCATATACACGGTCGCGCGATCAGGATCTCCGGCCGCCTCCCGCGCCGCCACGAACGCGTCGAGACTGGCCGCCGAACCCCCGCTCGTCAACAGCCCTCCTGCGCTCTCCGGATAGCCCAGCCAGTTACGAATCCAGTCGACGACCACCAGTTCGAGCTGGCTCGGACCGCTTGAAGTCAGCCACGTACACTGGTTCACCTGGTGCCCGGCCACCATGAAATCCGCCAGTACCCCCGGCCAGGTGGGCGACGAAGGGATAAACCCGAAGAAACGGGGATGGTCGTTCCGGGCCGCGATAGGCAGAATATCGCGGGCAGCCTGTTCGATCACCTCCTCCGCAGGCCGCCCCCCCTCGGGTGGAGCCTCCGCCAACTGGCCTACGAGCTCCTCCCTGGACTCTCCATCCCAGGCATTCTCTCCGGGAAGCCGCTCCATCCGCTCGACCAAAAGCTCCGCCACGCGGCGCGCAAGATCCAGCATCACCTCGGGCGACATCCTCAGATCGTCACGCACTTCGCTCGATGCGTCTGCAACCGCTCTCTTGTCACTCACTTGTCCCATCGGATTCTTCCGGCAACCGCAGGGTATATTATCAGGATAGTCTCAAAACCGCTTCGATCAGCGCTGCACGTTTATGCATAAAAGATATTACAAATGCATCGTTGAAATTAGCGAAAAACGCTGTGGGTTCGGGGCCGTGCGGGCGTGAAGCGCCCTTCGGGAGGCTGAGAGAAGTACGCTGACTTAATCAGAGTATCCTATAGAAGGCGAAAGAGACGGGTCACACAACGCCCCAGGTATCTAACCCTCCTTGCAGGGACCGCCGTCGCAGCGGACCATCCTGATGTGCGGAATCCCGACTTCTTCGAACGGCTCGCCTACGGATTGGAAACCAAGCGACCGGAAGAAGTCTTCGAAGTGCAACTGCGCATGAAGAACGTATTCCCCGAAGCCGGCCCGGCGAGCATCCTCGATAACCCAGGATACCAGGGCCTTACCGTACCCTTTCCCGCGGTAGTCCCGCAGCACGGAAAATCGTTCCAGCATAGCAGCAGGACGTTGTCGATACGCCAGCATACGCCACCTTGCCGCCGCCATCGGCTCGCCGTCTACCGAGCCAAGCACATAGCGACTGATCTCCTCATACTTGTCCCACTCCAGTTCGTACGGGCAGTGTTGTTCTTCGATAAAAACCTGTGCGTGAATGGCCTTCACGGCTTCCCTCTCCTTACTACCCCTGTGTGCGATGTACACAGTCATTGTACCAGCGCAAAATTCACCCATTACATCCCTATGTGAAGATTAATACCTTACAGAAGAGCCAACTGGCTATGACATATGATAGGCCTACAGTTTAAAAGCTTCCCTCTCGTTGCCGCTAAAATCTAATGAAAACGTGACTATTGCCGGTTATACGTCACATCTTCGTAACAAATTGTCAATGCATTAAAGATTTTATTATGCATATACGTGTTTTAATTGTGACATTACAGGCTTTATTCGTGATTTTACTGTGATCTCTCGGATAGCCCGCTCGTTCAAAAACCAGGATTGCCCGACTGGCTTTTGTGCTAACCTGCTGTCGTTGGACAGGGACGCGCCCGACGAAGAGCCTTAACATTCGTCCGAAAGCACCCGGTCAATATCCCTTCCCCGTCCCAACGTCCCCCACGTCGAGAAAGGATCTATCCGGGTAGCCCCTCCGCTCCGGCTCACCGCAAACAAGGACTCGTCCGCCACGCGTAGAATGCCGGGCCCGGGCAGCATTTCGATTTCGATGCGGTAACGCAGGTCGCGTTCGTGCACTTGCGGAAGCCGCTCCTTGCCGTTTTCGGGGGATGATACGGCGCCGCTCGGACGACGCATGTCCCGTATTTCCTGATTGACAGCATGTACGACCGCATCCGAAAGGCGCAGATCGGCTTCGAAGGAAAACGTCAGGTGCTCCCGGGCACACAGCTCCTTGAGCCCCCCTTCCCGCATCGTGAACGATTCGAGGGGCTTCCCCCTGTACAGCGCATCAAAGGCTTCCTTCAGCGTTTTGCTCGTGCCGAGCCTGGACAATAATTGCAACGCGTCGAGCACATTGCTTTTTCCGGCGGCATTCGGGCCGAACAGCACGGTTAGCGGCTCGATATGCGCCTCGACATCGAGAAGAGATTTGTAGCCTTTGATGTGAACGCGCTTAAGCATGGCATCCCTGTGCTTCCGGTTTCACACCGTCGCATCCTGCATACGATCCGGCAGATACAGTATTAAGACACTCTGATCAAAACCACTGCGCTCAGCACGTCACGCCCGTCGGAGAGGATATCATAATTGCATCGTCATTCCTTGCCAGCGCACCTCTCTCAGCCTCTGAACTTCGCGGACTTAATCAGACTATCCTTAGCGGGAAACGCTTCGGGTCCGGGGCATCGCGGACATGACGCGTCTTCGGGAGGCTGCAAGGGATATATCCCCCGTTTCATACGTTATAGTATATTGTTCCTGTTCGATCCCCACATCAATCACCTGTGCGATAATCGCCCCGTCTGCGGCCGGCGACCCGCCCATCACGGTCATGAAGGGAATCGTCTACCTCGATTACAACGCGTCCACGCCGGTGGACGAACGCGTCCTGCAGGCCATGCTGCCCTGGTTTTGCGGGCAATACGGCAACCCCTCCAGCAAAGGACATCCCATCGGCTGGGCCGCGGAGGAAGCCTGCGAACAAGCCCGGGAGCAGGTGGCCGCCGCCGTTGCGGCGGAACCGGGGGAGATCGTGTTCACCTCCGGGGCTACGGAGGGAGCCAATGCGGCCATCAAGGGGGTGGCGGAGATGTACGCGTCCAGGGGACGCCACCTCGTTACGGTACAGACCGAACACCGGGCGGTCCTCAATACGCACCGGGCGCTGGAACGAAAAGGGTACGAGGTCACCTACCTGCCCGTGGATGAAG
>JANQSQ010000147.1 GCA_028283985.1 Rhodothermales bacterium
CTGTGTGTGGTACTCGGTAATCTCACCTGTTGCAGGATCGAGCATGCCGATCGTACCGTTGCTGTTCCCGGTATACCATATGTTGCTATCCTGATCCGGCACGATGCTGTGCGGCCTGGCTGCAGGAGGTAACGGAAATTCTTTCATTTCTCCTGTGACAGGGTCCAGACGGCCTACCAGACTGGCCCACATTCCGGTCCACCAAATGGACCCGTCAGGGGCTTCGACGGGGTCCCTTGAACGCTGTCCAGGCGTGGGGACGGTCCATTCCTTGATGTCTATTTCCACATCACCGGGAATCAGAACCGGCCGGCGCTCGGGTTTCTCCGGGAAATGTTTAGCCAGATACCGGGCAATAGCTTGAGCCTCATCCTCCGGCAGGATCATCATGGATGCAGACACCTCTTTCCATCGCTCCGGCGTGTCATAGCCTGCAGAACGCAGGATCGTGGATGCGCTATGGCAGGAAGATGTGCAGGCAGCCTCAACCAGTTCTTTACCCGGTCCCTCCGGCAACCCACCTGCAGGGGATCGTTGTGCGGTGGCTGTGGTAGAGATCAGGCCGATGGTCAGGATCGGGAAAAGGAATTTCCGCATAGGACAAATCCTACCTCAGAGGTGTTGAATTTTTCGTTCTGTCTTCGTCCATTCGCCTGACCATCGTTCTTTCCCTGCCGCTTCCATCGCACCGGCACGAATCCGGGTTTCCAGGCCCGATTTCTTCCTCCGCTTCTTACACCTCCACCCACCTCCCGTTACGGTCGATCGAACGATAGATCGCCTCGATCACTTGCATATCTTTCAGGCCTTCTTCGCCGGAAACCCTGCTCGTTTCGTCTTCCGTGATGCAGCGGGCGAAGTCGTCCATCTGCAGCGCTTGCTGGGTGACGTGCGGATACCCCATCGGTCCCTCGTTCGTCTCTCCGGATACGCTGTTGTACATGAAGGCCGGCTCGATTCTTGCCCAGCCCCGAGGGGCCATCATATACAGGCGATTCACGTTGGCCGAATAGGAGGTGCTGTGGCTGGACACCGCGCCGCCGGGGAATTCCATTTCCCACAGGATCGTCTCGTAAATCTCCGTAAAGATGTCCGGGCGTGTGTTGTAGCCTGATGCCCGGACGCGGACCGGCTCTTCGCCGATCGTATACCGGGCGCCCTGGATCGCGTAGACGCCCACGTCCAGCAAGGCGCCTCCTCCCGCCATTTCCTTGCTGAATCGCCAGGCATCGGTGTTGCGCGAGGTGAAACTGAAACTGGCCTCGACGACAGTGACCGGTCCGAAAACCTGTTCCTGACCCAGGCGCATGATTTCCTGATGGTGCGGTTCGAAGTGGAGGCGGTATCCCACCGAAAGTTTCACGCCGGCCTGGTCGCACGCCTCGATCATACGCTCGCAGTCGCGTACGGAGGTCGCCATAGGCTTCTCCGTAATGACCTGCTTGCCTGCTTCGGCAGCCCGGATCGCATATTCCGCATGCATGCTGTTTGGCAACACCACATACACGATGTCGATATCCGGGTTGTCGGCAATCCGGTCGAAGGTCTCGTAATTGTAGACGTTTTGCTCCGGGATATTGTATTCGGCCATCCACTTGTCGGCCTTGGCGGGCGTACCCGTGACGATGCCCGTGAGGCGGCAGCGCTCCGTTTCCTGGAGTGCAGGGGCCAACTGGTTTGTAGCGTAGTTGCCGAGACCCACGAGCGCTACGCCGAAGGGATTCATACCCGGAGGCGGGGGGGTGCGCCTTTGTATGCCTTGTGTGTCTGCAAGCGTAGCGACTGGGGCGCCCGACAGGGCAAGTCCACCCAGCAAGGCGCCGGTTTTCTGTAAAAAGGTGCGCCGCGTACGGCGGGAATGCATAGGAGCCATAACAGGTTCGGTGGAATGGGATGCACCCGGTTTAGATTTCGAACAAGGCATCGTCATATTCGATGCGCGTTCCCTGAAGGATGGCCTCGTTGGCCTTTATAGTGATGACGGCCATTTGGAAACCGACCTCGTAAGACGCCGCCGGCGGATACGGTCCAAAGGCATGGTTGTCGATGAAGTCGCGTAGTGCGTACCACAGGGGCGTCTCGAGATTGGGATCGTCTTCGGTCGGTGAGATATCCTGGGCATCCAGTTGGGTGGCATTCGCCACCAGCGCAATACCGGTTTCCTTATAGAACTTGTCTTTTCTGGCGTACACTTCCCATCCGAGCAACGGGGCATCGACTTCCTTGAACATCCAGGCCCGGTGGTCGCGGAACATGATGGTGCTGTCGCGTCCGGAGTAGGTGTCGTAGGCAGCGTCAAACGAGCTCGTAAGAGTAGCGTCATACAGCATGGGTACGCCATCCTCCAGCTCGAAAACAGCCTGGATCGTATCGGGCACCTGGCGGCCGTCATCCCATAACATGATCTGCCCCAGACCCGTGACCGCTGCCGGACGTTTGTTCAGAAACCACAGGGCGGGATCGAGTTGATGCGTGCCTACCTCGCCGATGAGTCCGGTAGAGACCTCTGCGTCAAGCCGCCAGTTTAGTTCGATCTCACGTTCCCGGTTAGGGGAGGCCCTCCGCCAGCTTTCCTTTGTATGCCACTGGGACCGGGTCATCGTGGCCTTTCCAAGGGCGCCGCTGCGGATGAACTGGAAGACGGAACGATAATTCGGGTGCGACCTGACATGCAGTCCTACCTGAAAAATCAGGTTGGGATTGTCACGGGCGGCTTGCGCCATGGTCCGGGCATCGTCGATGGTCGAGGCCATCGGCGCTTCTACGTATACATGCTTGCCGGCGGATAAGGCGTCGAGCGCAATTTGTTTGTGCAGGTGCGTGGGCGTGGCGATAAAGACCGTGGAAATATCCGGATTATCCAGTACCTCGCGGTAGTCTTCGAACGTGGCTACCCCCGGCGCCGAGCGCTGCGCCCTCCGCAGCATGACGTTGTAGGTGTCCACTACCGCAGCAAGATCCACCTCGGGGATGCGTGTCAGGGTGGCGGCTATGTCCCGCCCCTGCGGACCGA
>JANQSQ010000170.1 GCA_028283985.1 Rhodothermales bacterium
TTACGGGATTCCTTTGGTATCAGGGCGAATCCAATGCGGGCAACCCGGAAGACGCCGGACAGTACGCCATGCAGTTCCAGTCTCTTATATCCAGTTGGCGCAGCGCTTGGGGAAACGATGCGGCGCCCTTCCTGTTCGTCTCTCTTGCGGGCTTCCGTGCGCCCCCCCTTGAGCCGGGAGACAGTAACTGGGCGCTTATGCGCGAGTCGCAGTCGGCTGCCCTGACGCTGCCCAATGTCGGGCAGGCCATCACGATCGATATCGGGGAGGCGGACGACATCCATCCGCGCAACAAACAGGACGTCGGCCTTCGTCTCGCTCTGGCGGCCCGGCATCTTGCGTATGCGGAGAGCCTGGTATATTCCGGGCCGAACTATCGCGATCATGTCGTGGAAGGCGACCGAGTGATCCTGTCGTTCGATCACACGGGATCGGGTCTTGTCGCCCGCGGATCGTCGCAGCCCGGAGGATTCTCCATAGCGGGGGCGGACGGACGATTCGTATGGGCCGATGCCCGTATCGACGGCGAGACGGTGGTCGTATCGAGTGATTCGGTCAAAAATCCCGTAGCCGCGCGGTATGCGTGGGCCGATAACCCCGACCGCGCCAACCTTTATAACGAGGAAGGGCTGCCCGCAGCGCCTTTTCGCACGGATCGTTAGGGCCTGTTACCACTATGCGGTATGCGTACGATAGCCCGCTTGCGTCTGTGCCGGCGAGCAGCAAACGGATACCCGGGCATGCCTTGAAGACCTTTCATCCATTTGATTCTTTTTGACTTTTTTGCATATCATGTTCGTTTCGCTTATTGTTTTTGAAATCAAGCCGAAAAGGATTACAAGTCATCAATCCTCTGAAGCTGGAAGCGGGCGACACGTTCATCCGGACGAAAAAATGATGTTGCTCAAATGAACGTTAACCGGTGGTCGTAGATCGAGTTGCGCCGGACGGTTGTCGATACTTTTCTTGCTGCCATGACCCATTGCTTGCGATTTTTGCACGGCCGCCTGTACATAGTAACCCCGTTTCTGGTTACATGCATGATCGCGCTGCAACCCGCCGCGGCGTCTACCGGCCCGGATGACAATACGGCGCCCAACGGGTCTTTTTACCTGCCGCATGCGACGGCTCCTTCGCCGGGACCCACCGGGAAGATTGCCGGTCGCGTCACGGACGCCGACACGGGCGAACCCCTTCCAGGGGTCAACGTCGTTATCGCCGGCACCATCCAGGGCACGAGTACCGACGCGGAGGGATACTACTTTATTCTCAACGTAGCCCCCGGTACGTATGCCGTGCAGGCCTCTTTCATCGGCTTTGCGACGGTGACGGTGGAGAACGTTAGGGTCGTTCAGGACAATACGACCACCGTTGATTTTACGATGCGCGAGGAAGTCGTTCAGGGTGAAGAGGTGATCGTGTTTGCGGAGCGCCCCCTTGTCGAAATGGACCGCACGACCACCACCGCCGTTGTCGACGGCGAACAGCTCGCAGCCCTGCCGATCACCAACATCGGCGACGCCATCAACCTGCAAGCCGGGGTGGTGGACGGGCATTTTCGGGGCGGACGCATCGGCGAAGTGGCCTATCTCGTGAACGGTGTGCCCATCAACAATGCATTCAGCCAGACGGCCTCGTTCGACGTAGAACAAAACATGGTGTCGAGCCTCGAGGTCATCAGCGGTGTTTTCAACGCCGAGTACGGCCAGGCGCTATCGGGAGTGGTTAACATCGTTACGAAAGATCTGCCCGACCGCTGGTCCGGCTCCTTCCTGGGTTACACCGGCGCCATCGTCAGCAACCGCAAGATCGAATTCCTTCGCCGTACGACCGAACCCGGCTCTTTTCTCGCTCCCTCCGATTTTGTGTCGGAGCGCTACAGCTACACCGAAGCCGCCGAACTCCCCAACATCGTCGACGCCCAGGCGTCGCTTGGCGGACCCATACTCAGAAACAGGCTTGGCCTGCAGGCGTCTGTGCGTTACCTGCGGGACCATTCCCATTTTATCGGTCGCGACCTTTTCTCGCCATCCGACTCGTCGTCCAACCTGAACACCGGGCTTCCCCCCGGAGCCTGGGTCATCGAATCGACAGGGGACGGCGATTTTACCCCGCGCAACAATACGGAACGCCTGTCCGTCAACGGCACCCTCGGCTTCCAGGTCACGCCGAAATTCAAGGTGGATTACAACTTCTTTTTCCAGGGGGGCACATTCAACCCGTTCAGCCACTTCCGCAAGTATGTCCCTGACGGGATCAACCGGGTCGAGTTTCTGAACCAGACGCACATCGCAGGGTTGCGCTGGACAGTCGATAACCGGTCGTTTGCCAACCTGTCGTACAGCTACCTGCACGATAAAACCGATGTACGCCTGTATGAAGACCCGACCGACTCCCGCTACCAGTCGAGTCAACTGAGTTCGCTGCAAGGCCAGTTCGCCTTTGCGGTGGGCGGCAACGACCTGAACACGAGCGATCAACTCACGGCCACCCATAGCATCGTCGGCGACTATACCCGGCAGGCAGACCGGGTGCACCTGGTGAAGGCGGGCTTCCTTATCCGGCTGCACAGCCTGGACAATCGCGACTTCGGCATTGAAAAGTCGTTCCGGACAGGTAACCTGGCCCAGCCGTCGCCCGACGTGTGGAGCGACAACAGCCTGAATACTTCGCCCAGGGAATTCTCGGCGTATATCCAGGACAAGATGGAATTCACGGGCCTGATCGCGAACGTGGGGCTCCGCTTCGATTATTTCGACCCGGATTACCTGATCCCCGTGGATTGGCAGCAGGCGAATCTGACGGATATCCCCGATCCCGCCGATCCGTCCACGTCGATTTCGAACCGGGAAGAAACCCCTTCCGAATACCAGTTCAGCCCGCGGATCGGCATCGCATTCCCTATCTCATCGACGGGCGTGATGCGATTCTCGGCGGGACTGTTCTTCCAGGTGCCGGCATTCGGTATCCTGTATTCCAATCCCGAATACGAGATTAATCCGACCTCAAGCTCGAACAGTTTCGGCAACCCGAACCTGAAACCCGAGCGCACGCTTTCTTTCGAAGTGGGGCTCCAGCAGGGGTTGACGGACGACATCGGCCTGGAACTGACGGTCTTCTCGAAGGACGTACGCAATCTGACCGGGCAGGAGATCCTGCGCAATCCCAACGGCGATTTCGCCATTCGCTGGATCAACCGCGACTTCGGCACGATTCGCGGCATGACATTCTCGCTCTTCCAGCGCCCCGGCGGGTGGCTCAACTGGACGCTGGACTATACGTTGCAATTCGCCGAGGGAACGTCGTCGAGTCCCGGCGAGGCGTTCGGACGCCAGCAATCGGGCCTGGAAGCCATTCTTTCGCTGGTTCGCCTCGACTGGGATCGCCGCCATGTACTCAACAACACGATCACTGTCACTCCGGTCGATGGGCTGGACCTGACGGTCATCAACCGCCTGCAGAGCGGCACCCCGTACACCACGATCCGCGATAACATCGTGTCGAACCTGAAAAACAACGCGGCGCGGCCTCTTATCTACGGCACGGATGTGCGAGCGTACTACAAGCTGCCTTTTCCGGGTCCGGATATCCAGCTCTTTCTGCAGGTGCAGAATCTGTTCGACATAGAGCAGGAAGTCAACGTGTATTCCGACACGGGCCGCGCCGACGAGTCGGTGGAACTGGAGCGGCTCCGGCGTACGGGCGGCGAAGTGGGCGGCCTGAACACCATCGACGAGTGGTTCTACCAACAGGGGTTTTTCGGCGCGCCGCGCAGGATAAGCCTTGGACTCAACTACCGATTTTAGCGACGGGCCCAGCGCCCATTGCAGCCATACGCCATCATGTATGCTCCCCGTTTCTTTTCGCCGATGAGCCTGTCGCGGCTGTTTGCCGTCGCTATCGCGGTGTTCGGTTTCACCGGCGCGAGGGCGGCAATGGCGCAGAACGCCGAGGCCATCCCCGATAACCTGCGCGGCGCGGAAGAATTCATCGCCCGCGGAATCCTGGACGGGAACCTGATCGTAACCAACTTTCGCAACCACGGCGAGCTTTCCAGGTGGAACGACCTGCCGTGGGGGGTCTGGCCAAGAGGAATCGGCGGCCGGCACATCGACGGCATCGGCGCCATCGTGGCTGGACAGGTGCCCGGCGAGCGGCTCAAGTGGCAAAGCCTCGGCTTCTACACGGACGCGCGGAGCGATACCACGCTGAATCCGTTCATTCTCACCTATCGGGACTTCGGCAAACGGACCGGGCCTGCCGGCGAACTCTGGGGCTGGCTGCCCCTGCCGGGATTCAACAATCCCAATCGCCTCGATCCCATCGCGCTGGCCCGGACTCCGACGCCTGCCATCAGCTCCGATCCCACTTCGTGGCCCGTATTCTGGCCCGACCGCCTCGACAGCCCCGACGATCCCGGCTGGCGAAACGACGAGATCGACGAAGACCCCTTCGTGGCGGCGTGGAACGGCTTTTTCGGCAAGGGCGTGTTCAACGCGGACCTGGAGAGCTATTATGTGATAGACGATCACTCCGACATGGAGTATGCCATAGACCCTGCCACGAATAATCCCCACAGCGAGTTCGGCGTGTATTATCCAAGTCCGTCCGACTCTACGATGGGCGGCCTCGGCATGCTCAACCAGGTGCGCATTTTCCAGTGGGCGAACATTCTCGCGGAAGACATCATGTTCATTCTGTACCGTTTCTTCAACCGGGGAGAGACGGACCATGATCGCCTGTATTTCGCGCAGATCATGGACTTTGGCCTTGGCAACGAGGAAGGCGACGAAGTCGGCGCGTACGATCCGATTCAGGATGTGGCGTACGGTTGGGACCAGGACGGCATCGGGACGCGCATTTCGGGGGGGACATACGAGTTGGGCTATACGGGGTTTGCCTTTCTGGAAAGTCCGGCGCGCGCCTTCGACGGACTGGACAACGACGAGGACGGCATGACGGACGAGTCGCGTTTCGGCGGCCCCGGCGTCCTTATCGAAGGATCGGCGGAGATCCTTGCAGCGGCAATGGGCGCGCCCAATGTGGCCGATTTCGTTCGGGCCAACGGCCCCATCGAAATGCGCCCGGCGTACATGGCGGGCCGATGGTGGACGGGC
>JANQSQ010000182.1 GCA_028283985.1 Rhodothermales bacterium
CAATGCGCAGGCGCCCGCCGGACTGGGCAATGACCACGATCTGGTGGGACGCTTTTTCATGGAACACCTCGAGATGGGCGGAGCGCAGTTGATCCTGGAAAAGCCGGACCCTATGCCTATGTACGCGTTTCGATTGGGCGGGGAACGGCCGCCGAGTGGAGAACTGGCCGTGGCCGAGCAGGCTCAGAAGAAGCATCGTATTCTCAACGGCACTGCCTCGCTCCGGCCGGGGACCTTTCCCGAAGAGATGAGGAGTTTTTTTCAGAGATTTTCGGAAGGCGCCCTGAGGCAAAGGCTGCGCAGTGACGAACAGGAAGGGGAACAGCCGCAGCGCCCGCCCAACCGACCCGCTGCGCCTGACGAGGGACGTCGTGATTATCGACTCCAGTCACGCGCCGAGCAAGCGCCTAATCCCGCCTCCCGCGTAGTGCTCAGTACCGAGAAGGATGCGCTGGGGATGCCCTATGCCGATTTGCACTGGAAACTGTCGGAGCTGGACAAACGGTCGATGCGAACCTTTTTCGAAATGGCGGCGCAGGAATTCGGCCGGGCCGGGCTGGGGCGGGTTCAAATCCTGGACTGGTTGCTCGAAGACGATACCACCTGGCCATCCTTCCTGAGTGGAGGGTTTCATCACATGGGCGCCACGCGCATGCATGACGATCCCGGGCAAGGAGTGCTCGACGCCAACGCAAAGGTACATGGCGTCGAGAATCTGTATGTAGCCGGCGCCTCGGCTTTCCCGACTTCAGGGGCTCCGAATCCCACGTTGACGTTGATTGCCTTAAGCTTGCGATTGTCGGATCACCTCAAGCACACCATCGGGTAAGGAGGGGCGCTCGATGATGTGCAGGCGATCTACTTCGATTTGAGGCATAGCCTAAACATAGGATATTCTACTTTGTAGTCGGTGTAGGCTTCGATCATTGCGATGCACGTCTTGATGTAGCGCGAATCGCCCTTTTCGGCCTGACTGATTTGGGACTGCGTCTTGCCCAAAAGTTCAGCCGTTTGTTCTTGAGTATGCTTCGCCCTTTCGCGCGATTTCCGCGCCAGTTGAGCTAATTTCGCAGCGTCGACCGTTTCTCCGTCTTTGAAATCGATGGGCTGCACCTGAGTCATAAGGCTTGAACAAAATCTTGCCGGAATGGCCGCAAAATAAGCATTATCCACGTTGACTTATATTGCCTTTTTGGCTATATTTTAAACCGGTGCAGATGAGGAATATGTGCGGAAGATGAACCAGAATGTAGGTATCTTTGAGCACAGGTGGCACGCCCTTCATAGGGTATCTTCGTAGTCACGAGCCCCTTGGCAATCATTGAATACTCAACTCAGCGTATGTTTCTCGTTTCCGGAAACCGCCCTATCGAGGATGTCTACGAGGAAATCCGTAGCGTCTACCGGGAGCACGACCATCCCTGGGTAATCGGATATAGTGGAGGAAAAGACTCCACTACAGCGCTTCAATTGGTATGGATGGCTATTGCCGGCTTGCCGGAAAAAGAACGTACCAAGCCGATATTTGTCATCTCGACGGATACTTTGGTCGAGACGCCGGTTATCGTAGATCATGTCCAACACACGATTAACCGAATTAATGCGCAAGCCGAGAAGGACAAGATGCCTGTCACCGCGCAGATTCTACGCCCTGACATGGAGGATACCTTCTGGGTTCAACTTATCGGAAAAGGATACCCCGCGCCCAGCAGCATCTTTCGCTGGTGCACAGATCGACTCAAGATCAAGCCGTCCAATAAATTCATCAAAGAGCAGGTCGCCCAGTATGGAGACGTGATCCTGGTACTCGGTAGCCGCCGCGGCGAGAGCATGACCCGTGACCAGGTCTTTAACAAGTACCAGATTCCAGGGTCGCGACTGGACATGCACAGCCAGTTGAGCAACGCCTGGGTGTACATGCCCATCGAGCATTTCTCCACGGATGATGTTTGGACTTACCTGCTTCAACATACGTCGCCCTGGGGCAATGACAACCGACAGCTTGCCTCTCTCTACCAATCCGCACAAGACGGCGAATGCCCTCTTGTCGTGGATACGACGACGCCAAGTTGTGGGAACAGTCGCTTTGGCTGCTGGACCTGTACTGTGGTTAGCCGTGACCGGTCGATGGAGGCCATGATCGATTCGGGTGAAGAGTGGATGCAACCGCTGCTTGACTTTAGGGATTATCTGGCCGAGACGCAGGATCCAGAGGTCAAACAAGAACAGCGCGAATACAAAGGCCGTAACGGTCGCATCCGATTCTCTAAGAGCGGTCGGCTCCTCTACCGCACGTACAAACTCGATTTCTCCAAGGAAATGCTTCGTCGGCTGCTGGAAACGCAGAAGGAGATTTATGAACACGATCCCGACTTTAGTCTCATTAGCGAAGCTGAGTTGCATGAGATCCGGCACATCTGGTTAACTGAGCGGCAAGACTGGGAAGATTCAGTCCCGAAAATCTATAAGAAGACGACCGGTCGTGAACTTGCATGGAAGCGATACGATATCGCCTTACCGGGACACCTCGAGCATGCACTGCTACGTCGGGTTGCCGACAAGCATAATGCACCGGAAAATATGATGCAGAAGCTGATCGACGCAGAATGGCAGAACCACGGCTTGCGACGGCGAGCTACGATCCACACAGAGATCGCCAAAATCATGAGTGAGGATTGGCGTAGCCTGGAAGAAGTAAAATCTGAAGCGCAGAAACGTCAGCAACCTGTCGCCGAGATGCAAAAAGCTGCCTCAGCAGGGGCGTAATGCATGATCTTCAAACGGGTAGAAATAGAGAACTACGGTATCTACGGGGGAAGTTATACAATCGATCTGGCCCCAAAGTCGGATCAGCGCTTCGAGAAGCCGATTGTGCTGTTTCGCGGCAAAAACGGTATCGGTAAGACCACGCTGGTAGAAGTCATTCGGCTTTGTATACACGGCCCACTGGCACTGGGGCGCCGTGTGAGTAGGGCCACATACAAAAAGCACCTCCTCAAGCGCATTCACCGCTCCTATCTGGCTGGTAATGAAGTAGGAGGCGATGGAGCTATCAGTTCAGCCTCTGAGCCTGATGAAGCAGTTCTTATCGTGGAATTCGACTATTTTTTCGTAGGCAAGATGCAGACGTACCGTGTCGAACGTCGTTGGCATCGCACCCCCGGCGGGGACGTGTCGGAGCATCTCTCCATTCTGGAAAACGGAGAACCCCCGGCCGATCTGCTCGAAGACCAGAAAGAACACTTCCTTCGTGAGTTGATCTCGCCGAATGCTCTGGACCTCTTCTTCTTCGACGGCGAAAAACTAAAGGCCCTGGCCAAAAACGACCACGGCAACACATTGCTGACGGATACTGTTCGCACATTGCTCGGACTACATCTGGTGGATCAGTTACGTACCGACTTGGATGTCTACGTCGCACGCAAGTTGAAGGAGGAAGCTCCCAAAAAGGTTCAGGCCCAAATCGAGCAGTTAGAACAGGAGTATGATGCCTTGATCCAGCAGCGCGATGTTGGCATCCCGGAGCAGCAACTCGAAAACATAGATTCTATTGAGAGCATCAGAGAATCAATTGTTCACCAGGAAGAATTGATCGCGCGTGAAGGGGGCGATTACGCTATTCGTGTCGACAAACTGAAACATGATCGAGACACACTCGCCCAAGATTTGGAGATACAACGGCGCCATGTACAAGAAATGTGTAACGGGCTATTGCCATTCTCCGTCGCTCCCAAACTGTCTCGTCAGGTGAAAGAGCGCTTGTCGCTTGAAGTCAAATACAAACGGTGGAGAGCCTCTCAGGACCTGATTGCACATCAGATGGAGCAGATTGAATCTGACCTGTCTGATCCTGGATTCTGGAGTAAGATGAAAGTAGTGCCTGATGCAAATGAGCAGGCGAAGTTGACGCACAAGTTGCGTGCTATAATTGAGACTGCCATGCCGGTGAGCAAGGTCAACGAGAATGAGGTGATTATGCGAGTGTCCGAGCCTGATCAGGCAAAACTGACAAGTTGGATTGAGCAAGCGCTTCACGAAATCCCACAAGCGTTCGCAGAAAGCGTACAGAAATATCTCGGACTCGAGGAGGAACTAAATCGGGTCAAACAAGAACTGTCCAAAACACCAGATGAATTGACCCTTCAACCTCTCGTTGAAACGCTCAAGAGCCTGAAAAAGGAGCAAGAGAAACTTCAGAAAGAGCATGATAAACTGGCAAAGGAATTGGGCGCGGTCTCGCACAAGGCCGAACAGCAAGAATCTCGCCTTCGTAATTTGAGGGAAGAACTGCGAGCACAGCAACTGGGCAAAGGGCGCCTCGAGTTGGCATCAAAGGCCCAGGAGGCCTTGGCCGAATACGCGGATATGCTTACATGTGAAAAGATTGCTTTGCTTGAGCAAACCATTCAGCAGCGCTTCAACGAACTAACACGAAAGGAGGAGTTCATCAATGGGGTAGTCATTGATCCGGATACCTTCCATATTGAACTCATGCGTGGAGGAAAGCCTTTTGAGCGCGATGAACTGTCAGAAGGGGAAAAACAGTTACTGGCCACCGCCGTTGTCTGGGCCTTGCGCGATATTTCGGGGTTACCGCTTCCTGTCGTCGTTGATAGCCCCCTTGGTCGTCTCGACAGCAACCATCGTCTAAACATGGTTCAACGGTATTTCCCGCGAGCCAGCCACCAGGTCATCCTACTGGCTACCGATACCGAAGTGGACGAGGACATGATGGACTTGCTCGCGCCTGCAGTCTCGCATGCATACCAGATGGAGTTTGACAGAGATCTTGCCCGAACAATCATAACCCCGTTGGAAATAGACATGAAAAACTCCGAGACGGAGGTGATGTTGCCATGAATCTAAAACGAGTGAGATTCAGCAATGAGGTCTCAGCAAAGTTGAGTGATCTGAAGGGTCGGACCGGACTGACGCCGAACATCTTGTGTCGAATTGCTTTCTGTATGTCTGCGGAACAACCCGGCAGGCCCGACCCCGAGGAGTTTGACTCGAATAGTGATCGGGAGATTGATCGGCATGTCCTGCTGGGAAACTGGGATCCGCTTTTTGTGGCGCTCATCAAAGAGCGTTGTAAGCAGGATGGATTGGAAACGTTGGATTCGGAGTTTCTCACGATACAATTTCGAGCGCATGTTCATCGCGGCGTGTATCTACTCCACAAGCGAGTCAAGAAGTTCGGCGACTTGATTCACCTGATGCCTCACGAGATGCGAGACGATGTCCTCGCATCGACTTGAAGCCTTTGGACCTGACCGAGAACTGCGCATGCTAAACCAGTGAATACCAGGCGGTATCGCAGTCAGAGATCGTGGAATGACATCTTGCAGCAAAAAAGCGTATGCTTGCGCCTAACGACGCAAATGCGTTTATGAGTGAACAACCTATTTATCTCGACCATCAGGCCACCACCCCGGTTGATCCGAGAGTGCTGAAGGTGATGTTGCCGTACTTCACAGAGATATTCGGCAATGCAGCCAGCAAAGATCATGTATTTGGCCTGGAAGCGAAGCGGGCCGTCGACAAAGCACGTGAACGAATCGCCTCGGCAATCAACGCCCGCCCGGATGAAATCATTTTCACCAGTGGCGCGACGGAATCAGACAATATTGCGATTTTGGGCGCAGCGGAAAAATTGGCTCGTAAGGGCAATCACCTCATTACCTGCGTCACCGAGCACAAGGCAGTGCTCGATTGCTGTGAGCAACTGGAAAAGCACGGCAAACAAGTAACCTACCTGCCTGTTGACCAGTACGGCCAAGTCAATCCTGACGATGTACGCAAGGCCATCACGTCCAAGACGATCTTGATATCAATCATGGCGGCAAACAATGAGATCGGAACCCTTGCCCCTATGACCGA
>JANQSQ010000183.1 GCA_028283985.1 Rhodothermales bacterium
CAGGGGGGAGGTTTCCCCTGTCCGGAGCAGCCGTTTCGGTTTCCGTGTTCCGGGACCCGCAGGCCAGGCACAGAACAGGAATGCACGCAAGCAGGTATAGTTTGCCGATTTTCACGTATCGTGAGCAATACCCTTGCATGGATGCAAGGCATACATAAACAAAACAGGGTCTATTTCCAGCAAACCCGCAGGAAGGAGGGCCTGTTTCAGAGAAATTTCAATGGATTCCATCCTTTCCGTCCGCAACCTTACCAAGACCTACCAGAGCGGCAACCGGTTGCTGACAGTGCTGCATGACGTATCCTTCGACCTGCATCGGGGGGAGACATGCGCAGTGGTTGGCCCCTCCGGTTCCGGCAAGACCACGTTACTGGGCTTGTGCGCCGGGTTGGACCGGGCCACTTCGGGCAATGTGGATTTATCCGGCAGCCGCCTTGACACCATGTCGGAGGATGCGCTGGCGAAGCTTCGAAACCGGGAAGTCGGATTCATTTTCCAGACATTCCAGTTGATTCCTACGCTGACGGCGCTTGAAAATGTAATGGTTCCGGCAGAGTTGCGCGGCCACAAGGGGGCCTGTGAGCGGGCAAGTGAACTGCTCGACCAGGTGGGGCTCGGGGAGCGGATGTCGCATTATCCTGCACAGTTATCCGGAGGCGAACAGCAACGCGTATCTATTGCCCGGGCGTTTGTAAACCGGCCGGCAATGCTGTTTGCCGACGAACCGACCGGCAACCTGGATACGGATACGGGTGCTACCATCGAGGAACTTGTTTTCGAGATAAACGAGACCGCCGGAACGGCTTTGCTGCTTGTGACACTCAACCATGAACTGGCGCAGCGCACGGGCCGCATCATCCGGCTTCGCGGCGGAAGCATAGCCTCGGATACTTTGACGCGAGCCTGACCGGTCTCCTGTACACCTGGGCGTACGATACAATGCCGAATTCCTGGATATTCAGGATGGCGTGGCGGGACAGCCGGGGCAGCCGACGGCAACTGGCGCTCTTTTTGTCTTCGATGATCGTCGGTGTCGCCGCCCTGGTGGCCATTTCCTCGTTCGGGAGCAATCTCCGGAAAGTAGTGGACGACGAGTCGAAGACGTTACTGGGCGCCGATCTCGTGTTTGAATCCGGGCGTCCGTTCGGAGATGCGGTGGAGGCGGCTGACGACTCTATCGGGGGGACACAGTCCCGGCTCATTTCATTTCCTTCGATGGCCTGGTTTCCTGCCGGGGAGCAGTCCCGCCTGATGACCGTCCGGGCAGTCGAGGGGAATTTCCCCTTCTACGGAGAAATAGAAACCACACCCGCCGGCGCAGCGGACAACTGGCTTGTTGACGGAGGCGCTCTGGTGGATGCTGCGGTGATGCGGCTTTTCGACGTACAGCCGGGCGACAGCGTGCGTATCGGGCGGTATTTCTACCCTGTGGCAGGAGGCATCGACAAGATGCCGAGCGAGAATCAGATGATGTCGTTCTTCAGCCCGCGGGTGTACATTCCTGCCGCCAGACTGGATTCGACGCTTCTCTCAAGAGGCAGCCAGGCCGATTACGAACTGGCCTTCCGGTTCGACGATGGGAGGGATGTCGAAGCGCTTGTCGAGAACATCGGCCTGTTCCTGCGTGAAGAGGAAGTACGATACGACACGGTGGAAGAGGTCCGTGAAAGTTGGGATGAAGGCTTGGCCAATCTGTACCGATTTCTGAATGTGATCGCCTTTGTCGCGGTGCTGCTTGGAGGTATAGGGGTGGCTGGAGCCATCCATGTGTACGTCCGCCGCCGGCTCGCAACGATCGCGGTGCTCCGGTGCCTTGGCGCAGGGACCCGGCAAACATTCTCCGTATATGCGGTGCAGACCATCACGATGGGGTTGGCAAGCAGCGTGACAGGCGCCGTGCTCGGTATAGGTGTACAGATGCTTGTACCGGTCGCATTGAGCGACTTTCTTCCTGTGGAGGCGCCTTTCATGGTGTCCTGGGGCTCTCTTGGAGCGGGAATGACACTCGGGGTTGGGGTAACCGCTGCCTTTGCGCTCTTTCCGCTGGTTTCCATTCGGCGCATATCCCCATTGCTGACACTGCGCTCGACGGTAGAGACCGCGCAAACCGGCCTCAAAGATCCTCTCTGGTGGATCGTTTTCGGAGTTGTTGCAACGGGCATCACCGTTTTTTCCATAAGCAATGCGCCTTCGCCCGGAATCGGGCTGGGATATGCCGCAGGGCTTGCGGCGGTCTTTGGGGCTCTTCTGGTCACAGCCAAAGGCATTATCCGGGCTACCCGGCGCTTCTTCCCGTCAAGGTGGAACTATATATGGCGGCAAGGGCTGGCCAATTTATTCCGGCCGAATAACCAGACGAACACGCTCATACTTTCGCTGGGGCTGGGCGCCTTTATTATCGGCACGCTTTTTGGCATTCAGCGAACGCTATTGGCCCAAATCGAATTGTCCGAAGCCCGACAATTACCCAACATCGTATTGTTTGATATTCAACCGGATGAAATCGACCCGGTTACGCGAATTGTGCAGGGCAGGGAGTTGCCTGTGCTCGATAGCGTGCCTATCGTATCCATGCGTCTTGCTTCGGTGAACGGACGCACGGTGAACGCAATGCGGGCAGACTCGACGGCAACCTGGGCGCACCGGCGGGAATACCGGGTAACGTACAGAGATTATCTGACCGAATCGGAAAAAGTGGTTGAAGGCGCCTTTATCGGAGAAGCGGATCCGAACGATCCGGTGGTCCCCTTGTCTCTTGATCAGGATATTGCCCGGGACCTGAATGTCGGTATAGGAGACAGCCTTACGTTCAACGTACAGGGACAGTTGATCCCGACCCGGGTTGCCAGCCTGCGCGAGGTGGAATGGCGTCGTATGGGCACCAATTTTTTTGTGGTGTTCCCTGCGGGCGCGCTGGAAGAGGCTCCCCGTTTTTACGTGCTGCTCAGCCGGACGGAAACCGGAGAACAGGCAGCCGGGTTGCAGCGAGCCGTGTTGAGCGATTATCCTTCGGTTTCCGTGATCGATCTGTCACTTGTCCTGAGCACTTTCGACACTATTTTTTCCAGGATATCCTTTGTGGTTCGTTTTATGGCGTCTTTCAGTATTCTGACGGGAGTGATTGTGTTGATCGGGGCCGTAGTAGTAAGCAGGGTGCAACGACGGCGGGAAAGCGTTTTATTGAAAACACTGGGGGCCTCGCAATCCGAAGTACTCCGGATCATGACTGTCGAGTATCTTTTTCTTGGCTTTTTTGCGGCACTGACGGGACTGGCGCTTTCCTTTGCGTCCGTTTGGGCGTTTTCGGTCTTTGTGTTCGATACAAGCTTCAGGCCGGACATCGTTGCAACGCTTGTGTTATTGGTTGCAGTGCCTTTCCTGACGGTAGCCATTGGACTTGTAAACAGCCGGGGCATATACCGGCGCTCTCCCCTGGAGGTGCTGCGCACCGATATGTAATAATCCAGAACCTGTCGGTAACGATTTTCTTGTAAAGCAATGACAGAACCCGTGGACATGGAAGCAATCTCCCGCAATGCGCTCAGTATCCGGGCGCGTATTGCGGACGCATGTCGCCGGGCAGATCGTTCATCCGACGAGATTACGCTCATTGCCGTATCCAAGACCTTCTCGATGACGGCTGTGGAAGCGGCAATCCGGGCCGGAGTATGCCATTTCGGGGAGAATCGTGTGCAGGAACTGGTGGCAAAGTGCACGGAAACCCCGGGACGCTGGAAAGGAGGGAACAGGGCATGGCACATGATCGGGCATTTGCAGCGCAATAAGGCCAGGGATGTGGTCCGGTTTGCGGATTGTTTTCATGCGCTGGACAGCGCCCGGCTTGCCAGAGCATTGAACGAACGAGCCGAAACGGAAGAACGGGTGTTGCCCTGTATGGTGCAGGTCAATATTTCCGGCGAAGTCAGCAAATTCGGAGTGCAGCCCGACGAAGTAGCACCTCTGTTTGACGAAGTGGCACGCTGCGAACATATCCGGGTGGAAGGCCTGATGGCCATGACATCGCTTCATGCCGGGCCGGACAAGATCCGCCGCGAATTTCGGAACATGCGCACCCTGTTCGACGCCTTCCCTGCACAGATCGCCTCGAACATCTCAATGCAACAGCTCTCCATGGGCATGAGCCGGGATTTTGAGGAGGCGATCGAGGAGGGGGCTACCCACGTGCGGATCGGGAGCGCCCTGTTTGGAGAACGGATTCCTTAGCAATTCGGAAAACATCCATTTCATCCGGTATCCTTACCATGTGCCGGAAAAAATTCAGTATCTTGCATGGATATACGGTGATCGTCCTTTCGATGTCTGCGGACGCGGTAATCCTGATCCCCCGGCATAATAGCGTGTTGCGTCATGAAACTAACTCCGCTCGACATACGGAAACAGGAATTTTCCCGCAAGTTCCGAGGCTACGATCCGGAAGAGGTGCGTGGGTTTTTGCAGATGGTAGCTACACAGTGGGAAGAAATAAGGGACGAGTACCAGGGGGTCAACAGCAAACTGGGGGAACTGCGCGCAAAACTCGACCACTACGAAAAAGTAGAGGAAGCGCTGGAAGAAGCGTTGCGCATCACGCGGGAATCGGCCGAAAAAACGATTCGAAATGCAGAGGAAAAAGCCCGGGCGCTCATAGAGAAAGCGGAATTCGAAGCGCGGGAGACGGAAGAGCATGCACGGCAGACCGTCAATGAGATCCGCCGGCAAGCATCCAGGCTAAACGATTACCGCCTTGAGCTTATGGCAAGGCTGCGCGCCCTGCTCACGTCTGAAACCGAACTGCTGGCGCGCTACGAAGAGCATGCCTCAGTGGTGTTGAACAAACTGTATTCGGTCAGTGAGGGCGAAGCAAAGATGCAGTCGTCCGGAGGAAAAACGGCTAAGGGAAAATCCGCTGCCCACAGGAAAAAGAAAACCGCACAAACAACGGATGCAGGCACTAAAGCGGCGCCGGATCAGGCGTCCGGCACACAGAAGACCGGAGAAACCCGGGAAGCAGAAGGTGCGGGAAAAGAAACCAGTGGCGACAAGGATTCATC
>JANQSQ010000190.1 GCA_028283985.1 Rhodothermales bacterium
CCGGTCAGCCTGCATCATGACGGGAGAAATCTTGCGGGACAGGTCCGGGACAAGTTGGCCTTGAACCATGCCTTGAAAAATTACCGGGCAGGTTTACCATCCGCCTCCTGCGCCGCCGCCGCCGAATCCTCCTCCGCCAAATCCGCCGAATCCGCCTCCCAGGCCGCCTCCGCCCAGCCCGCCGCCGCTTCCACCGAATCCTCCTCCCCAGACAATGAAGTGGGGACCGTACCCATGGCGCCGGTAGCGTTTGCCCCCATCGTTTCCACCCCTGCGCCGGCGGATGGACGAAATGACGAACCATATAAGGAAGAACAATCCCATCAGCGCGGACGGGTCGATCGGGGGCCTTCCGGCATGCCTCGGCGCTGCCTCCTCTGCGGTAAATTCGCCGGCCGCTGCGGCGATCAGCAGGTCTGCAGCGCCTGAAATCCCTTCATAGAACCGTCCCTCGCGGAAGTACGGCACCATGACGTTGCGATAAATGCGGGCCGCCACCGCATCGGGAATGGCGCCCTCGAGACCGTAGCCTGTTTCGATACGCACTTCCCGGTCGGCGCGCGCCACGAGGATCACCACGCCGTTATCCTGCCCCGCCTGCCCTACGCCCCAGCTACGGCCCAGGGCCAGCGCGTATTCCGCGGCGGGCACGCCTTCGAGCGACGGAATCGTAACGACGACGATCTGTGTGGAGGTGGTATCCTCGTACGCGGTCAGCTTGGCGGTCAACCTTCGCTCTTCGGAAGAAGTAAGCAGGTCAGCCTGATCCGTCACAAGGCGGTTCGTGGAAGGAATCACGTCCACGGTTCCCTGGGCGCGCACCACGCCGAGGGGGAACAACCCCGCCAGAAACAACCCCGTAAGAAGCAGCATGCGCGGAAGCGCTTGCGTCAGGCGTCGGGCAGGGAGGTCTGCCCGGATGCTCTGTTTCGCACACGCTGTGTTGCACTGCCTGTGCATCCGGTTCAGGAGGAAAAGTCGACGGTGGGCGCTTCTTCGGCTCCTGCTTCCGCCTCAAAGGAAGTACGTCGGTCGAAGCCGAACATGGAGGCGAACACAGCGCCGGGAAAGCGGCGTATCTGTGTATTGTAGCGGCGCACCGAGTCGTTGTAATCGCGCCGGGCCACGTTAATCCGGTTCTCCGTCCCTTCGAGTTGCGCCTGCAGATCCCGGAAAGATTCCGTGGCGCGCAGTTGCGGATAATTCTCGGAAACGGCGAGCAGTCGGCCCAGCGCGCCGCCCAGTCGGCTTTGCGCGGCTTCGAACGCGCGCAGGCGGGCGGGGTCTTCCAGATCGTCCACGGTCAGCCGGATCGAAGTGGCCTCGGCCCGCGCCTGCGTGACCGCCTGGAGCGTTTCCTGCTCGAAGTCGGCGGCGCCGCGTACGGTGCTGACCAGATTGGGAATCAGGTCGGCGCGTCGCTGGTACTGCGTTTCGACATTTGCCCAGGATTGCTCGACGATCTCTTCGCTCTCGACCATGCCATTGTATGCATTGCATCCCATGCATCCGCCGAAGAGCACGATAAGAAGAACAAGAAGAAGGGCAATCGTTCCTTTGCTGCGCATCGCACTGCGAATTAATGATCGGTAAGAAAAGGGTGCAGGCGCCGCCGGAGTGTTCCTGCGATCATAAGGTACGACAAGACGCCGTCGGAGTTGCGGCGATTTTGCGTGTCTCCGGAGTATCCGTAATAAATTATTCCTGCCCGAATGGGCACTTTACGAAAATGGTCTCGTACAGAATATATTCGAGGCGAAATGCCTTATTGCCGCTCGCTTGAACATTATGCCCGCCTTCCCCAAACGATTTCGGATTTTTCCCGTCGCGGCCCTTCTTCTGGCAGGTGTGTTGCTCGGACTCACGATCGGGTCCGTACGTATCGGCGAGGATACCA
>JANQSQ010000193.1 GCA_028283985.1 Rhodothermales bacterium
TTCCTCATTGTGTGGGGCCTGCCACACTGCTTCGTCATTCCTTGCCAGCGCACCCCTCGCAGCCTCTGAGCTTTGCGGACTTAATCAGAGTACCCATTGTTCTGTTACGCATTGCGCCGAAACCGGGATTTTGCGAGAGGAGAAACGGTTTATAAAGACCGGACAGCGCGTTGCGTGTCCTGTCGTATGAGTTGTATGCCGCCTTGCACAGCGACGTGCGCGCATAAGAATACGCACCGGATGCCTGCCGGTCAAGCATGCGCAATAGCCCTCGCCCGTGCTATTAAGCGGTCCATGCAGTAGATGCTTTGACCGCCAGAAAATCAGCCGTATCAGGTAACGGTGTGTTCCGGAGATTACAGCAAGCACGAAAGCAAATAAAAAGCAGGTTTGTATTTGCCTCAGAATAGAGTCATATTCATGCGGTGCGCAAACACTTCGCCCGCATGAAAAAACCGGTATGAAAAAACTTTTCAAAATCCTGGGGTGGATCCTGGCGGTCCTCCTTCTTCTCGTGGTCGGCCTGATCCTGGGATTTCGGGGCTACTACTCGCTCCAGTCCTCCCGCAACCTGTCGGAAGCCGGGCCGGAAGCGCCCGTGACCACCGAAGCGGGGCAGGCCTTCCGCGATCTCAACAAAAACGGACAACTCGATCCGTACGAGGATAGCCGACTGCCCGTCGAGGCGCGCGTAGAGAATCTGCTGGGACAGATGACCGTCGCGGAAAAAGCCGGGTTGATGTTCCACGGGATGATCGTGATGAAGAACAACGGCGACCTGGCGGAACGACCCGGTCCCGGCAACCCCTTCTCCTTCATGATCCCCATTAACTCGGAGTTGGTGGCAGGCCGTTCGATGAGCCATTTCAATCTGATGCAACCAAGTTCCCCCCGGGCGACGGCAATCTGGCACAACAACCTGCAAAAGCTGGCTGAGCGGACGCGCCTGGGCATTCCCGTCACGATTTCCTCCGACCCGCGGCACGGATCCGGCCACAATCCTGCCGCCGCCATGTCCGCTTCGGCATTCTCGCAATGGCCCGAACCGGCAGGCCTTGCCGCCACACGGGATACCGCGCTGGTCCGTCAGTTCGGCGAGATCGCCCGGCAGGAATACCGCGCAATAGGCATTCGCACGGCCCTCCATCCCATGGCCGATCTGGCCACGGAACCGCGCTGGGGGCGGGTCGGCGGCGCCTTCGGAGAAGATGCGGGTCTGGCCAGACGGATGGTCTACGCCTACATCAAGGGATTTCAGGGAGATACGCTCAGCGCCGAAAGCGTCGCCACGATGGCGAAACACTTCCCCGGCGGAGGACCGCAGGCAGACGGCGAAGACTCCCACTTCGAATACGGAAAGGAACAGGTATATCCCGGCGGGCTATTCGACTACCACCTGATTCCTTTCGAGCAAGGCGCGCTGGCGGCCCACACGGCGCAGATCATGCCGTATTACAGTATCCCTGTGGGGCAAACCGGCGAAGAAACAAGTTTCCCGTTCAACAAGGAAATCATCGACATCCTGCGCGACCGGTACGGATTCGAGGGGGTGATCTGTACGGACTGGCGCATACTCACCGACAAGGGCATGTTCGGAATGACCATGCTTCACGCACCGGCCTGGGGGGTCGAAGAACTCTCCCCCGAGGAACGCTTGCTGAAAGCCCTGAACGCAGGCGTCGATCAATTCGGCGGAGAGTGGGCGCCGGACCTTGCTGTCGGGCTTGTCGAAAGCGGGCAACTCCCGGAGGCTCGACTGGACGATTCCGCCCGCCGCATCCTGAGGGACAAGTTCACGCTCGGTCTTTTCGACGACCCGTACATAGATCCCGATGCAGCCGAAGAAATCGTCGGGCGGGCGGATTTCAGGGAAGCGGGTCTGCTTGCTCAGCGCAAGGCGATCGTACTGCTGAAGAACGCCGAAACGGGAGGCATGGCCGCGCTCCCTCTCGGGGACAGACCCAACCTCTACATTGAAAACATGGATCCGGCGGCGGCAGCGAACTATGGCGATGTGGTGTCCACCCCGGATTCCGCCGACTACGCGATTCTGCGGCTCAGCGCGCCGTACCAACCCCGCTCGGGAAGTCTTCTGGAAAGTTTCTTCCACCAGGGGGACCTGGATTTCAAAAGCCCGGAAAAAGAACGCCTTCTCGACATTCTCGATACCGTACCCACCATCGTGGACATGTACATGGAGCGGCCCGCGGTCATTCCTGAAATCGCCGAACGCAGCGTCGGCTTGCTGGCCAACTTCGGCGCCGACGACGAAACCGTGCTGGACGTGATTTTCGGAGGCTTCAACCCCACGGGGAAATTGCCCTTCGAAATGCCTTCGTCCATGGAAGCCGTGCGCAACCAGCATGAAGACGCACCCTACGACTCCGAAAATCCGCTTTTCCCCTTCGGGCACGGGCTGAGTTACGCCGCCGACTCTACCGCCGCCATGGAAACGGAGGCCCAGGAACTATAGGATACTCTGATTAAGCAGAGCGCGTAGTAGATTCGTTGATCCCTGGAAGACAATCGGTACCCTCCATGCTCCTTGCTCCTCTCGACTGGCTTCTCATCGCAGGATATTTCGCGCTCTCGTTCGGGATCGCCGTGTATTATTTCCGGCGGGCCGGGCGGAATACCTCCGAATACTTCCTGTCGGGACGGAATATGCCCTGGTGGCTGGCCGGCACCTCCATGGTGGCCACCACCTTCGCAGCAGATACTCCCCTGGCCGTCACCGAATTCGTGGCCAAGGACGGTATCGCCGGCAACTGGATCTGGTGGAACTTCGCCTTCGGCGGCATCCTCACCGTGTTTTTCTTCGCCCGCCTGTGGCGGCGCAGCGGCGTGCTCACGGACGTGGAATTCGTCGAGATGCGCTACGACGGCAAGGCCGCCGCCGTGCTGCGGGGCGTCAAGGCCATCTATTTCGGGCTCGTGCTCAACGGCATCATCATCGGGTGGGTGGCGCTGGCCATGGAAACCGTCATCGACATCGTGTTCCCCGGCCTGACCGTGTTCGGGCATGAATCGTTCCATATTCTCGGCGCGGAGATCGGGGCGCCGCTCGTCGTGGCGGTCCTCCTCATGCTACTGACAGGCGTCTATTCCCTTCTTTCCGGCCTGTGGGGCGTCGTCGTGACCGATGCGTTCCAGTTCGTCATCGCCATTGCCGGCAGCATCATTCTCGCCGTATTCGTACTGGACATGCCCGAAGTGGGCGGCATGACCGGCCTGATGGCCGCTTTGCCGGAAGAGACCTTCCGCATGCTTCCCACCCTCGGAAACGCCGCCGAGGGCGGAGCCGTGCTGACGCTGACCGCCGCGAGTTTCTTCGCCTATGTCGGCGTGCAGTGGTGGTCGAGCTGGTATCCGGGCGCCGAACCCGGAGGCGGAGGCTACATCGCGCAGCGCATGATGAGCGCAAAAGACGAAAAACATTCCCTGCTGGCCACGCTCTGGTTCACCGTCGCGCATTACTGCCTGCGCCCGTGGCCCTGGATCATCGTGGCCCTTGCGGCCCTGGTGTTGTATCCCGGTCTGGACGACCCGCGCGAAGGGTTCGTGCTGGCCATGCGGGACGTGCTCCCGCCGGGCCTGCTCGGTCTCATGCTCGCCGCTTTTCTGGCTGCCTTCATGAGCACCCTCTCCACGCAACTGAACTGGGGCGCCTCGTACCTCGTGAACGACTTCTGGAAACGGTTCGTGAAACCGAACGCCGGCGAAAAACATTATGTCCTGGTTTCCCGCGTGCTGACGTTCGCGCTGGCCGGCGCGTCCGTCTTCATCACGGCGAACCTCGGTTCGGTGAGCGAAGCCTGGGAGCTGCTCCTGACCGCTTCCGCCGGACTCGGGCTCGTCCTGATTCTGCGGTGGTACTGGTGGCGGGTCAATGCATGGAGCGAACTGGCCGCCACGCTGTCCCCCGTTTTCCTGCTCGCGCTTGCCCTGATCCTCGGGGTATTCGGCATCAGGATGCCCGGCCTGCAAGCCGAGTTCCCTAACAATCTGTTCGCCGTCACCGCATTCACCACGGTGGTATGGGTCACGGCCACGTTCCTCTCCCGGCCCACGCGAAACGAGGTGCTGGACCGTTTCTACCGCAGGATTCACCCCGGAGGCCCCGGGTGGAAGCCCATTGCAGAACGCAATCCGGACGTACGTCAGGACACGGGCATGGTGCGGCTTGCGGGGGATTGCGTGGCCGGGATCGTGCTGGTCTACTGCGCCCTGTTCGGCACGGGGCACTTGCTGATGGGCAACACCGGCTGGATGCTGCTTTGCTTGTGCGGAATCGCTGCCGCCGGCGCCTTTCTCTGGAGAAGCCTCAATCGCCTTGACGCGTCCGCTGCTGCACAGGACGCCTGATCGTTTCGTTCATTTTGCCGCCCGGCCATGCGCCTGCTTGTCATCGTCAATGTCTTCGAACCGGACCTCGGGGGCGGCGTGCTCTTCAGCGACCTGTGCTACGGGCTGGCCGAGCGCGGTTTCGAGGTGACCGTGCGGTGCGCCTCGTCCTACTATCCCGAATGGCGCGACAAATCGGACGAAAACGGCTTGCGCATCCGGTCCGAAACGCGGCGCGGCGTACGCATCGAGCGATTCGGCCTGTACATTCCCCGGAACCCGCAGGCGCTCCACGAACGGCTTATCTACGAAGGCTCCTTTTGCGCCTCGCTCATGCGACGCCTTCCCCGGCGCGGCGACTACGACGCAATGATGGTCTTCTGCCCCCTGCTGGGCGCGGTAGCCTACGCCGCCGCATGCCGGCGAATAACCGGGCTGCCCCTGTGGTTGAACGTCCAGGATCTGCCAGCCGAAGCCGCGCAGGCCGGAGGCATCGGACAAGGTAGCTGGATGGTTCGCGTACAGGATGCGCTTTTCAACGAGGCCGATGTGTGGAGCACGATTTCGCCCACCATGATCGAGCGGCTGGAACCCCGGCGGAGGCGCAATCAACCCCTCCTCTACCTGCCGAACTGGCTGCATGAATCCTTGGCAAGGCGCCTGGAGACGGCGCCGAAAACGCAAGGCCCCGGCTCCCCCGTACGGCTCCTGTATTCCGGGAATCTGGGCACGAAACAGAATCTGCTCGAATTGTGCCGCATCCTGCACCGCAGCGACGCCCCGTTCGCGTTTCGGATCCAGGCGGAGGGCAGCGGCGCCGGGGCGCTGCGGAAATGGGCGGAAGAAACGGGCGACGAACGATTCGACGTACGGGGCCTGTCGGACGAACGGGAACTGGCACGGGCGCTCCGCGAGGCGGATTTCGTGGTCATCCCGGAGCGATCGGGCGCCGGGGGTTCCTTTCTCCCCTCCAAGCTGATTCCAGCGCTCGCGGCAGAAACGCCGGTCCTCGCCGTGTGCGACACGGACAGCCCGCTGGGCACGGAAATGACAGCGCACCGGCCCGGCCCCCGGTTCGGATGGCCGGAAGCGGAAAGCCTGCCTGCCCTGCTCGCATCCGTGGACAAGGACGAGTATGCCGTATG
>JANQSQ010000201.1 GCA_028283985.1 Rhodothermales bacterium
AGTCGGCAAAGTACAGCGCGCCGTCCGGGCCGAACGCCAACCCCACGCCGAGTACGCTCTTCACGGCCACATCTTCTTCCGCCAGTTCGAAGCCCGCCCCTCTGGGCGCAAGGCGAAACGCATGAATATCCGAAGTGAAGGCGGAACCGGTGTACTCGGACATGAAAAACCGGCCGTTCCAGGCTTCGTTCAGGGCAGTGCCGGGGTTGTACGCGATCCCCGTCGGGCCGTCATGGTAATTCATGATCGGGGGAGTAATAAAAGCCGCCTGCCCTTCGAAGCGCGGCAGATACAACCCCTCGTCCATCCAGGGCTTATAGGGGTTGTTCGTTTCTTCGTGGTATTTGCCGAATTGCCAGTGCGTTCGCCAACCGCTGTCGGATCCCTCGACGAGGTATACGAGCCGCTCGCTCTCGTTCGGATGATCCCCGTCGTTGTCCACGCTGATCAGGTTGCCATGGGCGTCGAACGCAAACTCATGCGTATTGCGCAGTCCGCGGGCGAACAGCTCCAGCCCGGAGCCGTCGGGAAAAGCCCGGAGAATCGCGCCCTGCTGGGGATAATGGATAGATTCCCCTTCTTTGGAGACAAGGCTCAGCCCCATATCGCCGACGCCCCAGTAAATGCGTCCTTCCGGCCCTACGGTGATACCGGACACGCCATGCCCGGAAAATCCGGGGTGGACATTGTATCCCCAACTCAGGGTGGTTACGTCCGAGGCGTCCGGCGCGGTATTTCCCAGTACGTCTTCCAGCCGGTACACGCCCGGCGCCGCGGACAGATAGATATCTTCTTCGTGCACCAGCAGCCCCCCCAGAATATCCGAAACCAGCGTATTGAAACCGGCAACGACCGTGTGCGCCCGGTCGGCTACGCCATCGCCGTCGGTATCCTCGATGCGATAGAGCCGCTCCTTGACCACCGTCAGATCGCGCCAGTCCCGCGACCCGTCTTCGTTGAGATCCGGTATCCATGCGTTCTCGTCGCTCAACTCCGGCGCCATGACCTCTCTCATAAACGCTTCAAAGTCATGGGTCGTCTTCATTGCAAGCGCGTCGAGCCGCCAATCCGGGTGCTGCCGTATGTCCAGCAGGCCCATGGTCCGGCTCGACCTGGTAACAAGCATTTCGCCGGTGTTCGCCACATCGATGGCCACGGGGTCCTGGATCAGATCCTCGGTGGCGTACATGGAAAGAACCAGGCCGGGCGCCGCGGACGCCTCGAGGGCGGCTTCCGTTTCCCGAGCCTTGTTCGCGGCTTCGGCGGGATTCAGTTCGACGGCGGGTTCGGACGCAAAAACGAAGGGCAGCGTATCCGGGGGCGCAACGGCCCGCTCGCCGGTGCTTTGCGCGGGACTGCATGCGGAAAACGCGCCAAAAAACAACAGGACAAGCGCCGGGGCGAACAGGCGAAAACGACAAACAGGACGGGACATCAGCGAAGCACAGGAAGAAGTGAACATTGAGGCCGCACGGGCAGTATGTGATGTTGCGCGATCAGGCGCGCTACAGAAGCATAACGATAGAAAATTCTTGCATGAGAATCCACCGGGAAACGAATCGGGAAATCCCTGCGTCCGCCGTGCTGAACGGGAAATTGCGCGAGGTCGTCAAGCGGCATGCCGGCTATGCTTCTTCCGGCAACGGATCCCCTTCGGGCGCGCACCGGGTTGCGCCGGAATCTGTGCGCCTGTGGTTTCTGGATACGCCGCTCGGACCCATGCTGGCCGGACGCGCCGGCGGCTCCGGCGCGGCCCGCGGGCTGTGTCTGTTGACGTTCCCCCCCGAAGAAACGCTCCGGGAAACCGATTCCCTGAGCGAATATCTGACCAGGCTCGCGCAGCGGCTCGATGCCCCGGTTGTCTACAACGGCGGGCTGGGGGGTGGTGACGGGCCGGAGAACGGCAGTGGACCGGAGAACGGCGCGCCCGTAACCGATCCGCTGGCGGAGCAACTGGAGCAGGAACTCACGGAATGGTTCGCCGGAGCGCGCCGGGACTTCGACCTGCCGCTTGCCCTGCGCGGAACGCCATTCCAGCGAAGCGTATGGGAGGCGCTCCGCGCGATACCGTACGGAGCCGTGCGATCCTACGGGGAATTGGCGAAGTCGCTCGGCAAACCCGACGCGGTGCG
>JANQSQ010000202.1 GCA_028283985.1 Rhodothermales bacterium
GCGGTCACCTCGTCGCCGATATTCGTCGCCGTCGAGACGGTCGCGTCGCCGATGGTCTCGTTGAAGCCGAAGGTCACCGTCGCGGCGGAGAATTCCGGCGCGGCGTTGCTTAGCCCCTTGACAGCGATGCGCAGCGACCGACCGGTGGTGACCGTTGACCAGTTCCCGCTCTGCAGCCGATGGTGTTCGTTGCCGATGCTCCAGCCCGATTCCGCCGGGTTCTCCCCGTCGTTGCTCGTGGTCCCGTACGCGAGGATGGCCGATGAGTTTCCCCCCTTATTGACGACGATGGCGTACGTGGTGTTTGCGGCAAGGGTAGTGGAAGTGGAGACCGTGAACGTGTTGACGGCGCTCGCGGTCAACGTCGCCGGCGAAGCGAAGTCAAGAATCTTCGACGAGGGATTGTTGTTGCTCCCGGAAGTCGAATAGAGCGAGAGCGTTGTTCCGCCGGGCAGGTCGGCGTTGAATCTGATATCGACGCTCTCGAGTGGATAGCCGTCCGCGTTTCCCCCCGTGGTGAACGTCTGGGCATAGTCGATTACGGCGCGAGAGTTGTTGGTGTTTGGCTGGTTCAGGTTGCCCACGTATACGGTCTGCGCCCGGACCGGAACCGCGGCGCAGAGCAGCCCGATGAGCATTGCGAGCAGCCATGCCGCCGAACGACGGGCCCCGGCGGCTGCGGAACGGGCGGGAAATGCTCCGGCTCTCTCAATTTCTATTTTCTCTGTTTTTTTCTCTCCCCGTTTTTTAACAAGTATCATAGTCTCTTCAAGCAGGGTGTAGGGACAAAAACGGTCAAGGGATACTGCTAAATGACGCCTCAGTATAACCATCATGGTCGCGACACAGTGCCAATCACGTCGATTTTTGGGACTATCTGAAAAGAAGATCTGTGCGCAACAAATACATATTGGTCATAAATTAAAATGGGTGCTTGGGGCCTGGCATAAAAAGGGATCCTTATGGGCAACACCCTCAATGTTTCCGCGCTCACATACGCGGCGTTTTCGACGGTTATATATGTTATATGCCAAAGTAACCGAAGGCCTGTGTTTTCCAGGCTTCCTGATCGGCGTTGCGAGACATTTGGCCAATTCTTCCGACATTGCGTCAATCTTCAACACGCGCGTTCCCGGGCGCCCCCCGAATACGTTAAGATTTAGGAGTTTTCGACATGATTCGATCTTGATTCTCGGGGGAAGGATATTTAAGATCAGTTCGCAGGGAGAGTAGCGAAGAAAAAGCGGTGTGGCGCCGCTTTCTTCCGGAGGCCAAGGGAGCCGCCTCCCCGCTATTTCCTCCTGCGGATATTCAAGGAGGGCGGATACAAAGCGCCGGAGGTCCGCCCAAGGGGTGTTCTTCCCCGGTCCCGCCTCCGGCGCCAACCTCCTTCCCGGACTGTTCGACAACGCCCGGCGCTCCTCCCCGGCGGTTGCTTCAGTATATAAGCCCCCAATGAACCGAATACGTAAAGCAGTATGTTTCACGGGATTGCACGTACCGGTCTGATCGCCTTCGTAACAGGCGGATTTTGTGTGGCTCTCTGGGGCCTGTCTCTTGGACTACTTGTGTTCTTTTCCGTGTGGATAATCGGCACCCTCTGTCATTTCATTCTGTCCTACTTCAATATGAAACAGAGGTGAAGACGGCTTGTAAAAGCATAGGAGAGTGACCCAGGATAGTTGTTTCGTTGAATTCTTGCAGGGCGTAAAACCGGAATCAAGGAAAATCAACCCCATAAGCAGGCCTGTTAATTGTTTATAAAAAATTATCAATAACTCCCAATTTATTGTCTAAAACTCCTAATTCTATCAGAGGCGCTTGATACCCGGATACGAGAGGACTATACTTAGGGCTGCTTGTCAAAATCCTTTAGCGTTTACGGGATACTCCAGGCGTATTTTTTCCGTTTTACTCCCAATCCTTGTTGTAAACCTGTTGTAAAGCAATAAATGAAGCCCCTTCACATCCGGAATCGAAACGGTTCCATTTTTGAATGTCGATATACGGTACACAGTTTGTTTTTCTCGTCGCGGCGATGTCGGGCTGTATGTATCCTGCTGGCGCGCCCGCCGCTCCTTCTCCTTTCCGCCCCGGTTCTCTTTCTCGTCGCGCTCTCGCTTTTCGCCGCCGCTCCCGCCGAAGCGCAGAGCATTCGTCTCCGCGACAGCAGCGTGTCGATGAACGAGGACGGCGGCGCCTACGAAATGCCCGTGTGGCTGACTGAACAACCGACTTCGGATGACACGGTTGCAATAGCCAGCGAAGACACGACGGTGGCGACCGTGCATCCGGATACGCTGACATTCTCTCCAGCGAACTACGGTGTGAAGCAGACGGTGACGTATACGGCGGTCGACGACGACGTGAGCAACGACCCCCTGCGGCGTACGACGATCGCCTTTACGGCCAGCGGCGGAGGCTACGATGGCGTCAGCCATACTGCGATCATCGAACTCGCGGATGATGAAGGTTGGCATTTCGTGCTGGACGAGGGCTCCACGGAAAGATTGCCACACCGTTGGTTCGTGGGGGCCGGTTGCCCGGCGACGATGAGTTTCGAGAGCAGCGATACCAGCGTGCTCACCGTCGATCCGTCGATACTGACGTGGACCGAGGAGGAGTCCGGCGCGACCAAGTATCTGACGGTCAGCGTTCTCGATAACGACGAGCACGGGGACGGTATGGCCACCATTTCGCGCAGCGTACATGACCCCCCCTGTTCGCCATTGGACGTACCGGATATCGTCGTCACCGTAAGGGACAACGACATCGTACCGGTCCTGTCCGTCGCCGCCATCCCGGTGTGCAGCGCCGCGGTCTCCGACATCTCCATTCAGCCGACGTTTTCCCTCGGTCTCGCGCCCGCTTCGGACGAGGAGGTCGCGACGGACTATCGCTGGCGTATCGAAAGCACCGTCGGGCAATGGCTGGAGGGCCTGCCAAGCGAAATCACGTTTAGTCAGTTGCATCAGAATCCCCCCAGGTTGTTCGGGTTCGACTTCAGACTCAGGGCCGACCACGACGTCACCGCGCAATGCATTTGGCAGTTCGACGACGAGAGCGCGACAGGTGCGCCGTCCCCACCCAAACTGACTCCGGATTCACCGATGTATCTGAGAGCTACTCCGGGTAACGGGCAGGTAACGCTGACATGGAGTGCGCCGCTCTACGACACGGGGGATATCACCGGTTACACACACCGGTACAAGGAAAGCAACCAGATATTTGGCTTCGACGCTCCTGCTGAATGGAACGGTATTCCCGGCGAAGCAGACGCCCGCAACCATACGATCACGGGCCTGACGAACGGGTTAGAGTATGCGTTCGAGGTGCGGGCGGAGAACGAGCACGGGGGCGGTACCTCTGCAAGGGCCATCGTCAGGCTGCCGATAACCGTCGGCGCCGAGAGCGAGGAACTGCCGACGGAATTAACGCTCATGGGCAATTACCCGAATCCGTTCAATCCGCAGACGACGATCGACTACGCGCTTCCCCAAACAAGCCATGTACGCCTTGCCGTGTACGATATGACCGGAAGGCCGGTCGCCGCGCTTGTCGACGGCATGCAGCCGCAGGGG
>JANQSQ010000203.1 GCA_028283985.1 Rhodothermales bacterium
TGGCGCAACGAATCCAGGACCCCTGCATCTGCCGAAACGCCCTGTTGCCGACGAAAAAGCGCCATGACTGCTTCACCCTCCGGAAAATCCTCTTCGAGAAAGTCCTGAATGTCCCGCCCATAGAGATGCGCGAGCCGATGAAGTTCCAGGCTCGACACCCCGCGCCGGCCCTGCTCCATTTGAGAAATGGTCGCACGGGAAATTTTGAGGTGGTCGGCCACCTCTTCCTGGGTCATCTGACAAGCTTCACGCGCTGCGCGGATTCGGCGGGCGAGCTCGCCTTGCGTGATAGTCATGATATTCCGTGCTCAATTACAGGGCCCAGACACCGTGTCCAAGCCTTACACGTAAATGATATAAAATAAAACATAAAATGGCAAATAATGGATTTTATGATTTGATTTATATCTATCATGTCGACCCAGACGCCTCCCTCATCCTTCCAATCCACCGCCACGAGTGCGCGATTCCACCCCCCTGCCTATATTGGCGGCGTAACGCCAGTCAGATCGAACCCGATGAACGGTAACCGGACCATGCCTTCGTTTCAGTCTCTGTGCTTCCGCATGGGGGGGCGCTTGTTTGCAGCCGTGCTGGTTGCGGCCCTCCTGTGGGTCGCCGGATGCATGCGTCCGTCCGTACCCATCGCTCCTGTTGAAGAACCCGCCACGCCGGTCGAAGCGCGCCACGGCATGGTCGTTTCCGCGAAGATCGAGGCTTCCGAGGCGGGTGTCGAGGTGCTCCGGCAAGGCGGCAATGCGGTGGATGCAGCGGTGGCGACCGGGTTTGCACTGGCGGTTACGTACCCTCCGGCGGGTAACGTCGGCGGCGGCGGCTTTATGGTGATCCGTTTTGCAGACGGGGAATCAGGGAGCGAAGCGGGACATGGCTGGAGCGAAGCGGGACAAACAGGGCAATCCCCTGCCCCGGAAGTAACCACCATCGACTACCGCGAGAAGGCGCCCGCCGCGGCTCACCGGGACATGTATCTCGACAACGAGGGACAGGCCATTCCCCAACTTAGCCGACTGGGATACCTTGCCTCGGGCGTGCCGGGTTCTCCGGCGGGACTTGTCATGGCACATGAGAAATATGGCCGTCTCCCCCTGGCGGAGGTGATGGCTCCGGCGATTCGCCTTGCGGAGGAAGGATTCCGGTTGAGCCGGCGGGATGCGGGGGGACTGAATGCGCAGCGCGACGCCTTTGCGCAGTTCGAAAGCACCGCGAAGTATTTCACGAAATCCGACC
>JANQSQ010000208.1 GCA_028283985.1 Rhodothermales bacterium
GTACGGCCCGGTCGATACGGGCGTCCACCCACGAGCCTTCCCGCACGACGGCGGCGAAAAGCCGCAACTGGTACACGGTGCGGCCCCGTTCTCCCCGGATCCGGCCCTCCGGAAGTCCTGTTTCCCGGCTGGCGCGTTCGACCAGCGTTTCGCCGAGACCCTCGATCTCCGATGCGATACGCTCCAGAAAATCCGCCCGGTGGGCGGGTTCGGTGGCCGCATAGGCGTCGAAAGCGGCCTCGGCAGCTTCGGCGGCTGCGTCAATGTCGGCAGAAGAAGCCTCGATAAACACGGGGTCCAGGCTGGCGCCCTGTACCGGATCCCAGGCCCGGAAGCCTTCCGTAGCCTCGCCGTTCGTCCAGCCTGCAATAAGATGTTTGCCGTGAAGCATCATGGCGGAAGCAATGTTTCTGCTTGTCTGATCAGAGGAGATGGAAAGACCCCCGAAAAACGCTCCGGGTTTCCTGGGAGTTTCGGGCCATACTCCCCTCACCGAGCCGGTACCTCGTAGTGTTCCTTCAGGCGCACAAGTTCTTCCCGCAGGTGCGCGATCGTTTCGGTGTATGCGCGGTCACCATACACATTGCGGAGTTCGTCCGGATCGGCTTCGAGATTGAAGAACTCCCACTGGTCCAGCGTATAGTAATGGATCAACTTGTACCCTGCCGTGCGCACCCCTTCGTGCGGGTGGACATGGTGGGGCCACGGAAACTCATAGTAATGATAGTAGACGGATTCGCGCCAGTCCTCAGGGGTTTCTCCCTGTAGCAGCGGCACGAGGCTGTGGCCCTGCATGGGCGAGGACGGCTCCACGCCGGCCATATCCAGCAGGGTCTGCGCAAGATCGAGGTTCTGCACCAAAGCCTTGTTTTCGGACCCGGGCTGCACGACGCCGGGCCAGCGCACGATGAGCGGCGTCTTGAACGATTCCTCATACATCCACCGCTTGTCGTACCACCCCTTTTCGCCGAGGAAGAACCCCTGATCCGAGTTGTAGATGACGATGGTGTTTTCGGCCAGGCCGGTCTCTTCGAGGTAATCCAGCAGGCGTCCGATGTTTTCGTCCATCGAATAAATGGTCCGCAGATAATCCTTCAGATACCGCTGGTATTTCCAGCGGATCAGATCGCGTTCCTGCAACCCGCCCACGCGATACCGCTCGTAGAACGTATCGTTCTTCGGGCCGTAGGCCGCCTCCCAGGTGGCTCGCTGGGCCGGGGTAAAGCGGTCAATCCACTGGTATCCTTCCGCGACCTCGTCAAGATGTTCGGGGTTCAGAGGGAGTTTCAGGTCCCACCCCCAGCGCAGGTCCGTGGAGATTTCCATCTCCTGCAGTACGGCAGGCGTCGAAAGACCGGAATAATCATAAAACAGGGAGCGCGGCGCGGGGATTTCCATGTCGTCGTAGCGGTTCAGGTGCGTCGGGCCGGGAAGCCAGTTACGGTGCGGGGCCTTGTGCTGATACATCAGCAGGAAAGGCTCGTCGGCTTCCCGCCCGTTTTCGAGCCACTCGAGTGCCCGGTCCGTCACGATGTCGCTGACGTAGCCCTCGTATTGCGTATCCCCCTCCTGCGTTCGAAACGCCGGGTTGTAATAATCGCCCTGTCCCGGCAGCACTTCCCAGTAGTCGAATCCCCGGGGATCGCTCTTCAGATGCCATTTGCCGATGATAGCCGTTTGGTAGCCTCCCTGCTGGAGCATCTCCGGAAAAACGGGAATGGACGCTTCCAGGCTGTCATGCCGCGCATTCGTTTCGACGCCGTTCAGGTGGCTGTGCAGACCGGACAGAATGACGGCCCGGCTGGGCGCGCAAATGGAGTTGGTCACGAAGGCGTTCCGGAATAGCATGCCCTCGTCCGCGAGACGGTCCAGATTGGGGGTGGGGTCCAGTGCGGCGAGGCGGCCCCCATAGGCGCCGGGCGCCTGCGTCGCGTGATCGTCCGAAAAGATGAAAACGATATTGGGGCGTTCGGCGGGCTGCGCCGAGACGGGCGAAACAGCGACCATTGCGCCAGTCAGCATCCACAAGCATAAGAACCGGATCGGGAGGGGAAGTTTTACAACGTTTCTTGGCATCGCATCATCGGCATCGGGGGGGGAACTGTGCTGTTCAATATAGGATACGCTGATCAAGTCCGCGAAATCAGGGCCTGTTACCACTATGCAGCGGGGCTCTGAGGGGCCTGGAGGCTGAGGGGGGTGAATCAGAGCATCCTGTAGCGAATGTTCGCTCACACGCCCGCCCAAGGATCAATAATATCGATCTCCATGCCGTCGAAGTCCCGAACGTTCCTCGTCGCCACGGCCATACCGCGCGAGCGGGCAATGGCCGCAATCTGGACATCGGCCTGCGAAGCGGACCGACCGGCAGCACGACGGGCGGCTGCAATCTCTGCATAGGCGCGCGCCGCATCGCTGTCGAACGGGAGAACCCGGCCTGCAAAATCTTCGCGCAGCATGGCCTCGATCGCCGAAAGCAGTTCGTCCCGACGCCGCCCTGCCGGCATGATCGCTATACCGTAACGAAGTTCCGCCTCGCCCACTGCGGAGAAGAACAAACCGGCTGCCGCCCGTCTTGCGACCCAGGCCTCCGGAACAGGATGCGGCGACGGACGCATCAACTCGGAAACCACATTGGTATCGAGCAGAATCATGGCCGCCTCAACCGAATCGGGGCGGTTCACGCATGGGTTCGCGTGGGGGCAACTCCAGTTCCACGCCACCCAAAGGCGCAAACCGGGCGCGGATGGCGCTCGCCAGATTGGCCGGTCCTTCCTTGCGCTCGACCGCCTCGCGCAGAATCACGCGCGCCTCTTCTTCCATCGAGCGGCCATGCCCGGCCGCCCGCTTGCGAAGACGCGTTTTTACATCGTCGTCGAGTTTACGAATCGTGATGCTCGCCATACCACCCCTCTTTTGGTTTTCATCGATCACGAATTTACAAAATGATTGCATTGCAATCAATATCGAAGGGAAATGATCCGCTCCGGGATCGGCGCCGTGGGGGTTAGGATCGGGGCGCCTTTCGTGCTCCGGGTCCCCTATACTTCGGTTCGGTAAGGAAAACGATCCGCCTGCGTTACTTCAGGGCGCTTCCGGCGCCGAAAACGCGAACGCGCTTGCCGGATTGGTTATCAGCAGATCGTCGACGGCCGCATCGCTTACGCCGATCTCACGCAAACGCGGGGCGAACCCTTTCAGAATGTAGGCAAACCCGGGGCCTTCGGCATGACCCCAGGCGGGCCAGTAGGAACGGCGGGCCAGATCTCCTCCAAGAAGAATCCGGCTTCCGTACCCGGCGTCGACAAGATGGGCAATCGCCTCGGCCCGCTCCCGATCCAGGTTATACTGCGCCTTGCTGATCTGATCGTACCCGAGAAAAACGCCGGTGGAAGCTGCCTCGAGGTGATACGACAGGTCCAGTTTGCGATCCATATGTCCGATGA
>JANQSQ010000223.1 GCA_028283985.1 Rhodothermales bacterium
ATTATTGACAACTTCTTGTAAAGAATCGAGTAATCGAATTTTGTTATGACATAGGAGTTATTGACAATTTTTAATACAGGGTCACATATATTAAGGCTCGTATAATCTAATTTTGTTACGATTTGGGAGTTATTGACAATTATGAACTTGACATATCAATCTTAAATTTTTAAGTAATAACTACTGTGAAAATAATGTTAAGACCATCAGGTTTTAATGAACGCTTTCAATCCTGTCGGCTGTTTGTATTATGGCCTTGCCTGTACATGCTACATACGATGATTCCGGGCGGCCACGAAACAGTCCGGACAGGCAGCGGGATTCTGTCCGTCGAGGAGCCTTCCTGGGGCTTGCGATCGCCTTTCTGGCGGGCGTCGTTTTGCCGGGATGGGGGGGTACGGAGGCTGTTGCACAGGGGGTGACTCTGCCGGAATTGTCGGTCTCCTCGGACGCCGATCACATCCTTGAAGGGCAGAGCGCCACCATTACTTTGCGTCTTTCGGCGGCGGCTACCCAGCGGATTCTAGTCGAATATGAGGTGACGATATACGGCGACGCCGTGAATTGGGACCTTACGTCCACGGCGCCCGCGGAAGGCGTCGCCACTTCCGTTACGGGGTCCTTCGGTGCGGGCGACCAGGAGATAACCATTACGCTCTCTACCAAGGCTGACGACGGGGTAAACGATGGGACGCAGTCTTTCAAGGTGGCGCTGCCTTCCAATTCCTCGATCAGACCGCAATATACGGTCGATACCGACAATGACGAGATCACCGTCGATATTCTCGACGACTACGACTACTACAACTCGCTGTCTATATCGGTAGCCGGCGACGTGACGGCCATCAACGAAGGAGGCGATGCGCCGTTCACCATTACGCGGACGGGCGGCCTGACCAACGCCGGCGGCGATACGCTCATGACAGCGGATGAAGTCGCGGTCACCGTCAATTTTCAGATCGCTCAGTCGGGGTATGTGTTCGTCGGAAACTTCGCCGACTGGAAACTCGAGGGGGAAACGTCTTTGGAGGTAGTGCAAATCAACCCGCCGGGGACGGCTTCGGTGACGCTCCCCGCAGGCGACTCCGAGGCCACTGTGGAGGTGGTGACCTACAACGATCAGGTGCCGGAAGTACCCGGCACTGCGGTCCTTCTGAAAATCGTGGCCGGGCCGACGGCCATGCCCTATACGATCGGCTCGTCGAATACGGCCTCTGTTGCCGTGAACGATGTCGGGGATACGCCGGAAATGAAATTCATCAGCCGGCTTATGCCCACGGCGGTTTCCGAATCGGATGAATTCATCGATTTCGCGATCGAGCACTCCATCAGCAGCGCACCGGTAAACTTGACGGTGCAATTGTCCGCAGTCGGCGACTATCTGGATGCGACTCCGGAGATCGAGTTAGGGGTGTACCAGTCCACCGCTACGCCGCCGTTTACCCAAGGAGTCCGGATTACCCCCACCACGCTTTCTTCGGGCGAGCTGGAATTTACGATCCCGTTCGAGGAAAACGAAGCCGACAACGTTACCCGGATCGTCCGGGTGCATCTTGACGACGACGATATCGACGAGGCGGACGGTTCGTTCACGCTCACCGCGCCGGCGCAGCATGGGGCGTCGGAGATAGAGGCGACGGTCACGGTCACGGACGACGACCTGCCGTATGTGGATATGACGGTCGATTCGTTCAGTATCGCTGAAGGCGACAGCGTAACCGTTACGCTCACGCGCGACGGCGCGCTTGCGCAGCCGCTGACGATCGCCGGCAGTAATCTGTCGAGTTATACTTCTCCGGCGCAAGTCAGCGACCAAACGGCCCATGCCGTAACATTTCCTGCGGGCAACAGTACCGTCGCATTTACCGTTTCAGTGGCTGAAGACGATGTGTTCTACACGTCCAGGCAACTGAACATTACGCTCGATCCGGGTTCTTCGGCGCCGTATCGTTTGCGCGCAACCCCGCCGTCGGGAGCGGCGACGGGCAGCGGCGCGGACTTTACGACCTATCATATTGCTTTTATCGACAACGATAAGGCCGGACTGACCGTCGCGTCCGGAAGCGCTTCCGTCGTCGAGTCCGGACAGGCCTGTTTCAGGCTCGGCGTTGAAGACGTCTTTTTTCATCCGTTTCAAGCGTATAATCTCTTTTTCGATCTCGCCGTCTCGGAGGAGGGCTCGTTTCTGGCGCCGCAACAGGCAAGGACATGGCGGCATCGAGTCAGCCAGACCGGCGATATCGCGGCGAACGATACGGACTACGACATTTGCGTCGATCTCGACGACGACGCCGTGGACGAGGCCTCCGGCTCCGTCACGATGGAAGTAACGGGGCCGGCCAACCAGTATTTCGAAGTCGGCGCCGACTCGATGGCTACCGTGACGGTGACGGATAACGACGATCCCTCGGTTACCGTGACCATAGATGGGGGGCAGGTGAACGAGGGGCAGAACGTCACCATGATCTTTACGCGCGATGGCGTCCTGACAGATCAGCTGAGCGTTAACAGAAACGATGTGGCAACCGACAACGGCCCAACCCCTTCGGACCAGAATTATCAGGACCCCACTACCCGCAACCTGCACGGATTCGATTTTCCCGCCGGCGATGCAACCGCGCAGGTCTCAAGGACGATAGGCGACGACGCCTATTACTTTCCGAAAGAATATCTGGAGGTCGTTTTTAAGGCCCGTCCGGGGTTATATAGCACGCCGTCCACCCTGCCCGCCAATGCGGTCGCGGATCTTAGCGATTCGACCCGGACCGTGTATCGTTTCCCCATCGCGCAAAACGATTCGGGTAAAGTGAGCATCAGCGCGGTCGATCCCGAGGTGGACGAATCCGAACAGGCGTGTTTTGCGATAGATATCAGCGGCTATGTCGATTTCGATTTCGGCGCGAGATTAAAGATTACCGAGGAGGCCGACTTTCTCTCGTCCAGTCAGAGGACGGAATTCGAAGTGATCGTATTGAGTACGCCACAGCAAGTTTGCATCGATCTCGACGATGACAACGTAAGCGAAAACGGAGGCCACGTCACCGCGAAACTCTTGCGTGCATGGACTTCTTCGGATCCTCGAATCGTTGCCGATTCCGCGGCGGATTCCGCCAGCGTCCGGGTCACCGACAACGACCTTCCGATCATCACGATGACGACCGATTCGACAGAGGTTTCGGAAGGCGGAAGCGTCGAGTTCACAGTGACGCGGACAGGCGACCTGGGCCAGCCATTCACGATTCGGGAAGAAAACCTGAAATACGCGATTCACGATTATCGAGACTATGTCAGTAGCACCCGGAAAGAATTGACCTTTGCGGCCGGGGAGGCCACGGTGAAATTCACGGTCTCGGCGACGGACGACCAGCGATTTCATGCGTACAGGAAACTCGTTGTGACTTTGGCTCCGGTTACATGGAATTATGGCACCAGTAGCTACAACGATCCCTATTTCACCGTTCCCGACGTTGCGGCCGGCGCCCTGCCGGATCAGTCGGACGGCACCACGTACGCATTGGAAATAATCGACGACGAGGTTGCCGAGGTATCCGTGCAGGCTGTGACCACGCCGGTGTCGGAAGCCGACCAGGCGTGTTTCGAGGTCAGCTCCAATGCCGTGTGGCATCCCCGAATAGATTTCAATGTCCCGTTCACCCTGGGCGTCACGCAAAAAGGCGGTTACCTCGCCAATTCCGTTTCTGCAATCCAGGGAGCGTTCAGAACCTACGAAGACGAGTACACGGACGACGAGACGGTTATCGAAAAATGTCTGGCGCTCGACAACGATAATGCGAGCGAATACGACGGTTGGGTTACGGTCGCTCTCCGCGGCATTACCAAACGGGGCTTCACGGTGAGCGCGGCAAACGACTCGGCCACCGTAGTCGTTCTCGATAATGAAGCCGATCCGGCTCCGACGGTCGATGTGCAGATGGTGCCGGTGGCCAATTCGGTCAGGGAAGGAGAGTCGGCGAATATCCGGATGCACCGCTGGGACGGGGGAGATTCCGGCGCTCCCTATACGCAGCCGGTCACCGTGAAGTATAAATACCGGTCTACGGACGACGGTACGTATTTAGCGGATGCGCCTTTCAGCACAGGGAGCGTGACCATACAGCCCAACCGCCAGTTCCAGAGTTTCCTGGTGCCCGCGGTGGACCGTGATTTTCACGTACAAAACTACAAACTGGAAGTATTCGTCATTCCCGATACCAACTATGTGGTCCGCCCCGGCTACGATTCGCTCGAAGTCCGCATTGCGAATAATGAGGCGATCCAGCAGGTAGGGTTCTGGGGCTGGGAGTTATCGGACGGCCGACGTACCGAAGCCGAAGGGCCGGTGAGATTCACCCTCCGGCGCGGTTACACGGATTCGGCGCCCTTGACCCCGCTCGATGTGAATATCACAGTTTCCGAAGCCATAGCGACGGGGTTAGGGGAAACAGGTTTTTCGGCCAGTGGCGGAGATTACGGCAATCAGGACGCGAATGCAAGGACGCACGGGCAACGCCTTTCCGGGTCCCTGGATTTATTGCCTCCCACCGTGACCGGCACGGTGGTGCGGGGGTATTCCTCGACGGTTAGTTTTGGCCAGGGGGATGAAACGGTCGATATCTCGCTGAATCTCGCAAACGATGCGCTTGAGGAATTAGCCAGTGTGGTCCAGGTTAAAATCGACGCCGGGCGCGGCTACAAAATCATTTTCGATACGCCCCCTGGCGATCCGTGCGATGTGGATGGCACTTCTGTCAGAGGCTGCGGTCGGGAGTATAATGTAGTCACCGACGACGATAATTATGAGCACTGGGTGAAGGTGGTTGCGGTAGCCGATACGGTGGACGAAGGGGAAGACGCTGTGTTCAGAATCGAGCGGTTCGCAACCGCGGCGGTCGCCTCGTCGGCGGACCGGTGTACGCTGACGAATCCTGAAAGCGCTTCCGGCATCTCGTCCGGTCTGATCGACTATCGCAGACTGGAATACGACGTTTCGGGGCACGAGACGGTACAGGGAACGGGTTTCCCCCAGCATGTCCATCAACGGATCGTACATGTTCCTGCGTCGAATACCCAGGCGGAAATCCGGCTTCCCACGACGGACGACGCCGCGGACGAGCCCGATGCATCCCTTGCATTTTCCTTGCTGGAGAGAATTAACCCGACCCTGGATCCGTACACGCATCCGTACTATTGCATCGTGCCGAACGCCGGATCGGCGACGGTTACGGTCCGCGACGACGATAACGACGATTCGGGCATTACGGTGACGCCCGCAGTGCTGCCGGTGGCCGAAGGCGACAGCACGACATACCGGGTAGTGCTCGATGCGGCGCCTTCGGGCGACGTCACGGTTACGGTGTCATTCGCTTCGGGTTCGGACGCGGACATCACGGTGGACAAGACGTCGCTTACGTTTACTCCGCAGAACTGGGATACGGAACAGACGGTGACGGTCAGGGCGGCCGAGGATGCGGACGCCCTGAACGGGAATGCGACGATACAGCATGCGGCCTCCGGTTCGGACTACGGCGGGGCCTCGATCGCGACCGTTACGGCGACGGAGTCGGACAACGATGCGGCAGGCGTTACGGTGACGCCGACGGCGTTCGCGGTGGCCGAGGGCGACAGTGTGAAGTACACGGTGGTGCTCGACACGCAGCCTTCTGTGGACGTGACGATCGCGATGTCTTTTACTTCAGATTCGGATACGGACATTACGACAGACAAGACGTCGCTAACGTTTACCCCGGACAACTGGGATACGCCACAGGGCGTATGGGTGAGGGCTGCGGAGGATGAGAATGCGACGAACGACAGCGCGACGATAGAGCATGCGGTAAGCGGCGGGGACTACGCGGGGGTTACGGCCTCTTCGGTTGCGGCGACGGAGGCGGACAACGATGCGGCGGGGGTAACGGTGACGCCGACAGCGTTCGCGGTGCCCGAAGCTGACAGTGCGAAGTACACGGTGGTTCTGACGACAGAGCCTTCTGCGGACGTGACGATCGGGGTGTCTTTCG
>JANQSQ010000225.1 GCA_028283985.1 Rhodothermales bacterium
GGATGTCTTTCGATCCCATCGTGGCTTCCGGTTTGCACAGTGCGCTTCCCCATGCGCAGCCTACGGACCGCCCGGTGCAGGCCGGCGACGTACTCCTGCTCGATTTCGGATGTTTTCTGGATGGATATGCCTCGGACATGACGCGTACGGTGGCTGTGGGGCCGCCGGATCCGCTGGTTCCGGAGATCTACGATCTGGTGCGCTCCGCGCAGGAATGCGCCTTGCGGCATGCGCGCGCGGGCATGCCGGCCAGGGAAGTCGATGCGTTGGCTCGTGACGTGATTCGGGAAGGGGGGTACGAAGAGGCGTTTTCTCACAGCCTCGGGCACGGCATCGGGCTGGAAATTCACGAATGGCCCCGCCTGTCTCGTCTGGTGGATGATGTGCTGCCGGACGGGTGTGTCGTGTCGATCGAGCCGGGCGTCTATCTGCCGGGCCGGTTCGGCATTCGTATCGAAGATGTGGTGTGCCTGTGCGAAGACGGGGTATCAAATCTCACCGATGCGCCGAAAGAATGGACAGTGCTGTAGTGCTGTGACCTATTTAAATTTATTTTTTAACTGATCTTTGATTGGATTCACAAGGCCCCTGTTCGCGGCGGCGATTTTGCGGTTTGGCGTTGGATGGTCTTGTTGCGCCTCCAAGGCCTATGTTTCCGCCGGATTTAATCAGAGGTTTTCTAACAATAACGTTCCCGTGCCGTACCTTTCCAGATGCGCAGGCTTCGTGCGGGTTCTTGCGCAGCGCGCAAAGGCATTGCGCCCCGAATATCGCCAACATCGTCCAGAACACAGTCCAGCCTGATCCATGCCTCGTTACAGAATTCTTTCGCTGTCGTCGTTGCTTGCCCTCGCGCTTTTATTCGGGGGGTGCAGCATTGGGCTGCAGACCGCGGTTACGGCGGACTCTGCGTCCGCGGACACGCAAGCGGCTGCCGGGTCGGACGACGAAACGAAGATGAAGAAGTACTCCGAAGTTGTCAAGGAAAGCATGACCACGGACGAGGGGTTGTTTTCTGTACACCGCGATACGGAAAAAACCCTTTTCGAAATCCCGGATTCGCTGCTGGACCGGGAGATGCTGCTGGTTACCCGTATGGCGCGTACGCACGCCGGCATGGGATACGGGGGGCAGAAAGCGAACACGCAGGTCCTGCGGTGGCAGCGGCAGGCGGATAAGGTGCTCCTTCGGATCGTATCCTACGAGAGCGTGGCGAGCGAGGATCATCCGATTTACCAGGCGGTCCGGAATGCAAACCTCGAACCGGTGGTGGCCGCATTCGACATTCTCGCCAGAAACGACGACTCCACCCGGTCCGTGGTGGACGTGACCGAACTCTTTACGACCGATGTCCGCTTTCTGGGTCTGAGTTCGTCCAACCGGGAGCGGTACGAGGTCAGGAGCCTGGACAAGGATCGTTCCTATGTAAATGGGGCGCAAAGCTTTCCCCGCAATATCGAAGTGCGCCATACGCTTACCTACGCGGCGGACGAGCCCCCCGACAATCCCTCGACCGGAACCATTTCCGTCGAAATGAACCAGTCCATGGTGCTCTTGCCGGATCAACTCATGACGCCGCGGCCCTGCGATGCGCGCGTGGGGTATTTCAATGTGGAGACGATCGATTACGGGGCGGATGCGCAACGGGCGGAAGAGAAATGCTTCATCACGAAATGGCGGCTCGAACCCAGCGATCCCGAAGCCTTTGCGCGCGGCGAACTGGTGGAGCCGGTGCGTCCCATTGTGTACTACATCGATCCGGCCACTCCGATGAAATGGCGCCCGTACATCAAGCAGGGGGTGGACGACTGGAACGTGGCTTTCGAGGAAGCCGGTTTCCGGAACGCCATTATCGGCAAAGATCCTCCTTCGGCGGAGGAAGACCCGGAGTTCAGCCCGGAGGATGTGCGCTATTCCGTGATCCGTTATTTCCCGTCGGATATCGAGAACGCCTACGGTCCGCATGTCCATGACCCGCGCTCGGGAGAGATTCTCGAGAGCGATATCGGGTGGTACCACAATGTGATGAATCTCTTGCGGAACTGGTATTTCGTCCAGACCGCTGCCTCGAACCCGGATGCGCGCGCCGTGAAGTTCGACGACGAGGTAATGGGAGAACTGATCCGGTTCGTGTCCGCCCATGAGGTAGGGCATACGATCGGCTTGCCGCACAACTGGGGATCGAGCTACGCCTTCCCCGTGGATTCGCTGCGCTCGCCGTCATTCACAAGTACGCACGGCACGGCGCCGTCCATCATGGATTACGCCCGCTTCAACTACATCGCCCAGCCGGAAGACGGGGTGACGAACTTCCTGCCCGCGATCGGCGAATACGACAAATGGAGCGTTCGCTGGGGCTACCGGCCCATTCCCGAAGCAGATAGCGAAGAGGAAATAAAAGCCGTCCTGAACGGCTGGGTCAAGGAACGCGTCGGCGATCCGTTGTACTTCTACGGGCGCCAGACGGGCAACCCGCTGGACCCCCGGTCGCAGCGGGGGGGTCTC
>JANQSQ010000229.1 GCA_028283985.1 Rhodothermales bacterium
AAAACGCCAGGGGCTGATAGACTATGGATTTTGGAGACCTTTTCTGGATTATTCCGATTTTTTACGTCCTGAAGCGGGTCTTCTTCGGCTCGCGCAAGCCGGGGGCGGCCAAAAAACCTTCGGTGCGCGAACCGGGACGGGTAGAATCCGAACGCGCGCTGTCGCAGAAGAACCGGGAAGAACTGCGGGAAGCGCTTGGGGAACTCGGCGTGGCGCTGGGCTTTCCGAAGAGCATGATGCAGGAAGGGGACAGCCAGCAAGAGTCCGTAGAAACAGTGGACTATCCGTCTCCCGCCTCAATGCCCTTTGACGCCGAACGCGGTAGCGGACGAAACGTCGGTATGGATCCCGGCGCTTCCCTGTTCCCCATGGACCCGGCGCCGCAAGAAGCCGCTGCGTACGATCCCTGGCAGGAAAGATCCCTGCCGGAAACGATCTACGAAGCGGACGCCTTGTTCGCCGAAGAAGAAGCGTTCGAAGCAAGAGAAAGTGACCAGGCCCGGGAGCATAAAGACGAGAGCCCGGAGACCGCAGCCGAAGAACTATCCCCCTACGAACAGGCCAAAGCTCCCGGAGAGGCGCTGCGGCGACTCGCCGCGCGCACTTCGCTGCAGCAAGCAGTCGTTATGAAAGAACTTCTTGACCGGCCCGTTACGTTGCGCCGGAGATCCGGATTGCCTTTCAGAAGCTGAAGCGCCTCCGCTTTCCCCGGTTGGATCAGATCAGGTCGCTGCTGTCCTGGGCTTTCTCCTCTTCCTCCCCGCGCTTGAACAGCTTGCTGCCGATGACGCCCCCGATGACGCCGGCGATCAGAGAGAATACGAGCCCCACCCCGATCATCACGCCGACAAAACCGGGAGACGTCATAAACTCGCCGAATCCGCCGAGCTGCGACATATCTGCGCCGCCTTGCTCCATCCCCTGACGCATTTCTTCCTGCCAACTCGGCTTGATAGCCAGCGCCCGCAGCAACCCATCCAGAATGAGTCCGGTGATGAACGCTGCGATGCATGTCAGCACACCGAGACCGATGCCCTGCCCCCCTGTGAGGGTGACGCTATGCTTGTCGGCGTAATGCCAGACGACAAGCATCCCGGCGCCTATGTACGCCAGGCAACCGATGAAATCGCCGGCCGCAGGTATGAAGGAGGCTAACACCCCAACCAATCCGGCAATGACGCCCACAAGAAGAATGGATTCCGTTTTTTTCGGCATCGTGAGAAAGAGATCAATGAAAAGGGAAGAACGAACACGCAGAAAGTTGAGGCGAGGCCTTTTGACTGCACATAGCGCGCATAGGCCATGCAGGAGGCCCGCCAGGGTTCTGCTTCATGAAGTATAGCGGAATTTTTCGTCTTTCGCCATAAGCGAAATAATGGCGGACACCAGAAAATACCCTGCCACACAGCCAAATACGGCGCCCGTGAACGTTCTGCTCCATGGCGTGTTGGCCCATAATCCGACAATATCGCTGCCCCAGTCTATAGCCGGAACGATCAGGCTTCCCGCAACGAGGTATTTTGCGTGACGTTCTATCCAGGAATTCCACGGCCTCAAACTCAAAACCAGAAAGGGAGCCATAGCCAGCGCCGCATACATACCGAAACAACGGTCGCACGCGGCAAGCTGCACGCCCCGGATATGAGGCGAACGAACCGGAATCTGATGGCATATCTCCGAAAACCCCAGCATGATCACGTGCTGCAGACTTTCGCCCACGAACGGCGGGGCCATGACCAGGCCGAAAACCATCCATACGAAACCGGCGGCCAGTATCCAGCCCGCCCATCTCCGATCTTTTCGGTTCATCCGTCGGAAAGCGGATCCTTCATTACCCATACGCTGACAGGACGATTTGCACGTGCCTGATTTAAGGATACTCTGATCAAAATCGCTTCGCTCAGCGCTTCACATGCGTGCGTAAAAGATATTATAATTGCATCGTTGAAATTAGCGGAATCGCTGCGAATTCGGGGCAGCGCGGGCGTGAAGCGCCCTTCGGGAGGCTGAGAGGGCGCGGACTTAATCAGAGTATCCTTAACATGAGTTTCATTCCCGCAGGTCCTGCATGTCTTGACTACCCTTCCTGATCGCCTTACCTTATTCGGCTGTCCAACACAATACATTCCAAACGCAATATCGTTATGACCAGCATAACCCCGATAGGCGACCGAGTGGTCGTGCAGCCGGAGGCTGCCGAGGAGAAGACATCGAGCGGCCTGTTCATTCCCGACACGGCGCAGGAGAAGCCCCAGCGCGGCACCATCCTGTTCGTGGGTCCC
>JANQSQ010000231.1 GCA_028283985.1 Rhodothermales bacterium
CAATCCCGATCTGAAGCCCGGACGGTTGCATTCGGCGGACGCGGGCCTGCAGGTTGACGGGCGGGCCGTGCAATTCGAGGCAGCCGCGTACGCCGCACGGTATTCGAACAGAATCATATGGACGCCCGACGACGAGGACGGCTTCGTATGGTCGCCCAAAAACCTGGCGAAGACCCGAGCGCTGGGCATCGAAACGTCGATCTCCGCGCGCGTGAACGAAGAACTGACCGTGGGGGCGCTGCATACCTGGATGCACGCCGTCGACCGGTCGGATTCGTCTTCTCCCGCCTATAACGAGCGACTTCCTTTTTTACCGGCGCACCTCGTGAAGCCTTACGTGTCGGCGAAGTTCGGACGGATCAGCGTAGACCTGCACGGCCGGTTCATGGATCGCCGTTTCACGACGCCGGGGAACAAGGAGGACAGCCTCGATCCGGCGTTCGTTGTCGGCGCACAGGTGGGCTTTGCCTGGAGTGCGGGACCGTTCAGCGGACGGCTTTCGACGATGGTCGAGAACGCTTTCGACGAGCAGTACGCCATTGTCGGAGGATACCCCATGCCGCCGCGCCACGCGCGCCTTCGCCTCGTGCTGCAAACCCGCTGAGGCGCCGCCTTCGCGCCCACGGACTTATGCACGGCCTGGGGCCCCTGCCCTTTCGTCAGGAGACAAACAAGTCTCATTCTACGCATAATTTGCGGAGAAAAGTCAGAGGAGGTATCACTTAGTCATTCCTGAACAGGATAAAGCCCGACTCGCGCCTATAATTCCGAATCTTCGTAAACAACTGCGCCATTCTCTCGCACCCACTTTTCCGAAAATCCTACATGCGAGATCGCATTGCGACTTCGATCCAACTGGCGGTTTGCTTCTCCCGCCACCACAGTCGGATCAAGCTCATAGATAATTTTGACCCTGGTCTGATTCCAAGCAGGGATTCTTCGCGTTTAGACAGAGGCTCTTTGAACATCCGATCAAGTTGTCCAGAACCTCCTTCCTTGCATGAAAGATATTCATAGACAATGGACGGATCGTTCGGATCGCATGCATCTGCCGCCCTCTTTGACGTGATGAGATCGTGCTCCAAAATATCTGCGATAATCATCTCTTTAACCAAACCGGGCTGCAAGAGATTCTGAATCCCTACCGATCTTGCCAATTCGGCAGCACTCAGCACAAGCTCGATGATACGTTGATACACCTTACGAGACATAATCGAATTCAATCGCCCGCTGACCGACATCAAGTTTGCGAAGCCTTTCTTCCGCATCCAGAATAAAGCCCGGATCAATCTCTATCCCTATAAATTCTCGTTTGAGCCGCTTGCATACGACAGGACACGTTCCGACCCCCGCAAAAGGATCCAGTACCAGATCGCCGGGGGAAGAACTCGCCAAAACGATTCTTTCAATCAGTTTTTCTGGTTTTTGAATAGTATTGAGCGCTTCCCGGCGCACCAGTTCCTTCGACTTGTAGGTTAATTGCTTTATGTCGCCCCACACATCTCCCGGATTTTTGCCTTTATCGTTGAATTTCGTCTTTCCGAAAGGACCGTTCTGAACGGACGGAACGCGCTCGCAACGAAGGCGGTGTTCGAGTTCCACCAACTGGGACACTCGGATGTCTTCCAGGTTGTAGCGATGCGGTTTCTTTCCTTTGACGAAATAACAGATTATGTCATAGTTATTCGTATAATTGAATCTGCCCTGCGCCAATCTGCTCGGCTGATACCAGACTATTCTGGATTTCAGATTCAAATAGGGACGATAGTCTATAAAATCGATGCAGTTGTACTTCCCGAACAGGTAGAGCGCTCCGCCCTCTCTCAGTTTCGGGGCAAAGCGCCTGATGAGATCAAGGTTGAATTCCTGAATCGAAGGAATCTTGTCCCAGTCGTTTTGGGTAACGCCGTAGGGCCCGTCGCAAACGATCAGATCGACGGATTCGTTTTCGACTTTCCCAAGAAGTTCAAAAGCGTCCCCGCAATGGATGCGATTCCTCTCCAGCGCCATACCCGTTCTTCTTTTGTCGCGTTCTTTCATCGCGGAACCTCGATAAAGCCCCGATGCGGACTGCGGACAGACGCTATCCGCCAGGATCGGGACAAGGAACTGCAAGTCGGGCCATTTCCGTCTCACGCAGTACAATATATGGCCTTGCAGGTTGGGTTTCCTGAAAATTAATCCCCCTGTGGACAAATTTACGCCTGCGGGTAGCCTGCCTTTTCGTCAGGGTAGTAATCCAGTGCGTCCCGCCCTGCCGTATTCCTCCGGGCCGGAGTGTGTCAGTACGGCAGAATATGAAATTGGCACGCCGTTTGATGGGGCCGGGGCGTTCCCTTTTTCGTAACACAACCTTTTTCGCAACCCAAATCGTCCGGTTTCCGCCGGAAGGAGGAAAAAAGAACCCATGACCAGCATAACCCCAATAGGCGACCGCGTGGTGGTTCAGCCGGAGGCTGCCGAGGAGAAGACATCGAGCGGCCTGTTCATTCCCGACACGGCGCAGGAGAAGCCCCAGCGCGGCACCATCCTGTTCGTGGGTCCC
>JANQSQ010000244.1 GCA_028283985.1 Rhodothermales bacterium
TGTTTGGGGAAGCGCGTAGTCGATCGTCGTCTGCGGATTGAACGGATTCGGGTAATTGCCCATGAGCGTTAATTCCGCCGGCAGTTCCTCGCTCTCGGCGCCGACGGTTATCGGCAGCCTGACGTTGGCCCTTGCAGAGGTACCGCCCCCGTGCTCGTTCTCCGCCCGCACCTCGAACGCATACTCTAACCCCTTCGTCAAGCCCGTGATCGTATGGTTGCGGGCGTCTGCTTCGCCGGGAATGCTGTTCCAGTCAGCAGGAGTGTCGAAACCCCAAATCCGGCCGTTTTGCTTATACCGGTATTCATAACCGGATATCTCCGTGCTGACATAGAACGGCGCATCCCATGTCAGCGTCGCCTCCGAATCGCTGGCTGTTGCCCTCAAATACTGCGGCGGATCCGGGACCCCGGTAGGGATAGTGGGGGCGACAGGAGTAGAGGGAGTAGAGGGAGCCGTCGGAGTAATGGGAGCAGGCGGGATAGGCCCATTGATCCGGATTCTCATGAAATTGAGCCCGATCTCCCAGCCCCGGCCTACCTCCTTGTACAAACTGTTGTCGATGCTCCACCCCGACGTCCCGCCAGCGTCTTCATTGCCCGATGCTGTATAATGGATTGTATCGAAGCTGTTGTTGTTCTCCACATCCACCACTACCAGGTAGGTGGTTTCCGCATCGAGGTCGATTCCGCTGGTTGTGAATCTGTTGGCGCCCACTGCCAGCGTTTCCGGTAACGACAGGGAGCCCACGCGTATTCTGGGCCTGCCGCCCAGGCCGCTGGTCCAGATGCCAACGCTGTACGCCGGGTCCGGGAATACTTTGGAAAAATAAATATCGACACTCGCCAGCGTATAGCCGTCGCTGTCGCTGCCTGTCGTAAAAGCCTGGGCATGATCGTAATAGAAAGGAATGCCGCTGTCGCCGGCAGGCTGTCCGGCATTGCTCACGAACATCTGGGCCTGTGCAAGGCCGCCCGGGCCTGACGCAGGACACAGAAACAAAACGGCAACTGCGAAGCAGACAAGGGGTCTTGTCATGAAATCCGCTTCTATATGAAAGTCCAGGCAGAAATAGCGCGCAAAAACCGGAGGGACTTATACACAAAAGCGGCGGCGATCTACCGGACAAGCGTCATGGTCTGCGTCAATGTGTCCCCGCCCGCCGAAAGCCGGTACACGTACGTTCCCGTTGGAAGCCCGTCCGCGTTGAAACGCGCCGCATGCCGCCCCTGCGGCTGCATGCCGTCGACAAGCGCGGCGACCGGCCTTCCGGTCATATCGTACACGGCAAGGCGTACATGGCTTGTTTGGGGAAGCGCGTAGTC
>JANQSQ010000277.1 GCA_028283985.1 Rhodothermales bacterium
AACCCGTGGTCGTCAAGGGGTTTTCCTTCGTAGGAGGACCAGTCTGTGGATTCGAGCGCCCGCGCGAAATGATCCCGGATCAGGTCTTCCGTCCGCCCCAGGGCTACGGACCGGGCGACGGATTCCAGTTTCGATGCCGCGAGCATCCATGCCCAGGTGGGAATGATCGCATCCGCTGAGCAGAAAACCGCCACGTGGTGGTCTGCGTACTGCGTCCAGTCGTGCGTTTTCATGGCGGTCCGGAAGTCCTTCTCGCGCAGGATCATCTCCCGGAACAGGAAGGGGGCGATATCGAATTCCGTGACAGGCCGGTTATCCCACAGATCTTCCAGATTGAACACGACCAGGTCGCTCTCGGCCACGCGATTGGTGATTTCCCCCTGAATCGGTTCCATGTCGAATAAGGATGGGTTAGGGCCTGTTAACACTATGCAGCGGCGCTCTGCGGGGTCTATTTTCCCGTCAGGTCAGGCGGAAGCCAATGCCGTTTGTTTGGCGTCCCGGACGCACTGCCCGATCCGGTCGGCGGTGCGTTCCACTTCGTCTTCGGTGGTGAATCGTCCGAGGCTGAGACGCAGCGTGGACAGGGCTTGTTCGCTCGACAGGCCCATGGCCCGGAGCACATGGCTCGGTTCACCGCTGCCACTGGAACAGGCGCTGCCGGCGGAAAAGGCGAGGTTGCGGCACGCCGTAATCATATGAGCCCCCCCGATTCCCTCGAATCGGATGCTGGACGTTTGCGGCAGGCGAGGGACCTGTGGCGGCACATTCAACCGCGCGCCGGGAAGCTGGAGCAGGCGACTTTCCAGGCGGTTCTGCAGGCGCTCCATACGCTCCCTGAAGGCTTCCATTTCCCGGCAGGCGATTTCGGCGGCTTCTCCCATGCCCACGATGCCCGGCACATTCAGCGTTCCCGAACGGCGGCCGTTTTCATGGCCGCCCCCGTCCAGGAGCGGCGCGATGCGCACCCGGGGATCGCGCCGGCGCACATACAAGGCGCCGACCCCCTTCGGACCATAGAACTTGTGCGCCGAGCAGACAAGCAGATCCGCCAGTCCGGCCTGGACAGGTACTTTCCCCACGGCCTGGGTGGCGTCCGTCATAAAAAGCACGCCCCGGGAGCGGGCTATTTCCGATACGCGTTCTACGGGCTGGATCGTGCCCGCTTCGTTGTTCGCCCACATCACGGAAACGAGAATCGTGTCATTGCGGAGGGCGCTCTCCAATGTATCGAGATCGAGCTGTCCGTACGCA
>JANQSQ010000297.1 GCA_028283985.1 Rhodothermales bacterium
TTTCGTCGATCCGTTCGCGCAGCGTACCCAGATCGATATGCAGCGACGGCACCGAGATACCGACCTCATCGAGCAGGCTCCGCAGGGCTTCCGGCTCCATGCCGTAATAGCCGCTGGTGCTGAATCCCAGTTGCGGCGTGATTGCCGCCCACATTTCATGCGCGGCGGGCACACTGAACGGGTACGGCCCGTAGACTTCTATTTCCTTATAGCCGATGTCGGCCAAAAGACGCATCGTTCCCTCAAAATCCTCTTCGAGGAGATGAGGAATGGAGAACAGGCCAAGGCCCACGCGCTCGATGAGTGTCGTTTCCACAGGGGCATCTTCAGGGGTTGGGGAACATCCTGTTAAGTACAAGCCGGCGGCGCCAGCGCCCAGCAGGCTAAAAAAAGAACGACGATCGATCATGGGTTCGGGGGATCAGGTGGCAGGATGGCGGTGCATGGGGACAACGCAAGATTTCAGCTCTCCTCCAGCGCAAGGGGCGCCGCACCGTACAAGTGGGTAAACCGGATACAATGAATGATAACGGATCGGAACGGGCTGAGATCGAGGTCCGCTTCCAGTTCATAGGTCTGAGCGCCTGATCTCGACTGCAATTCATCCACGACATGGGCGGCCGTCACCATCACATTGTCGTTGTCGGCTTCGGACGTGCCGGTGGGCGTAAGCACCACATGCAGGTCCGGGCCCCAGTCCGTCCGGAACGCTTCCGACAGCACGAGGCGGAGCCCCGCGCCGGTATCCTCGATCCGGTACGCCCCGCTGGTCTCCTGGCCGCCCTTGTCCGTAAACGATCCGGAGGCAATGATATCCGCTGCCGACTCCGAAACAACAGGAGCAGCCCGTTCCATGCTCACAGCATCGCCACGAAGAACCCAGATAACAATCAGGATGATGACCAAAGCATTAGCCATACAGATCCAAAACAGTGTACCTGGGCGCTTCCTGAATACATGCCGCATAGCGAGTACCTCTTGTTTCGTTTATCGCACGGTGAGCGCCTGGGCGGTCAGCGCAAGACAGACCCCGCACACAAGGATCGAAAGCAGGATTCCGGGCGAACGGTGTTTCATGACGGTTATACGCTGGATCAGGTATGGCACTTCACGCAGCCCCGAGGCGGATGGTTCCGGAGGGAAAGCAATGGAGGCCGGAGATACAAAACATGACTACAACGTCCACCCCTCCCTGTACGTCCGATCAAGGAGAATATTCGCTTCCTTGTCGTTCGTGATCCGCATCTCTCGAGCGTCCCAGCGCAAGGTCTTGCCGGGGGACAGGATGGCGATGTTACCGAGCAGCACGGCTTCCGTGATGGGGCCGCCGTAGTCGAAATGGGCGCCTGCCTGCGGACCGCCCTTGCAGGCTTCGATCCACTCCTGGTAATGGCCGATCGAACGCGGGAGCGCCGGTTCCGGCATTTCGTACTCGACATCCGTCATGCCGGAAACGGAAAGCAGCCGCGGGTTATGCCCTGTTCCGTCGGTGAGCAGAATGCCCTTGTCCCCGACGAAATAGGCGCCGCCGGGATCGGGCACCCCCATCGGTTCGTGGTCGCCAAGGCCGTCCGGACGCGCAGGTTTCAACCCTCCGTCGTACCAGACAAGGCGGACGGGGGGCATATCCCCCCGTGCAGGAAACTGGTAATGCACAATGGAGGCATGCGGCCAGGTTTCCCCGTTCACGTCCGTGGAGCTGGCATGCACCGTCTCCGGGGCCGTAAGATGCAGGGCGCGAAACACGGGGTCGAAGTGGTGACATCCCATGTCCCCCAGAGCGCCCGTCCCGAAGTCCTGCCAGCCGCGCCAGGCAAACGGCACGTACGCCGGGTGATAGGGACGTACGAGAGCCGGGCCGAGCCAAAGATCCCAGTCCAGCGTGCCGGGAACCGGCGGCGTTTCTGCGGGGCGATCCACCCCTTGCGGCCAGATCGGGCGGTTATCCCAGATATGCACTTCGCGGACAGGGCAATTAACTTCACAAGTTAGGGATAATAGTTTAGACATGTAGTGTCTATTATGAAA